>JBDSZD010000045.1:0-18003 GCA_039925325.1 Sphingomicrobium sp. | reverse complement strand
TGTTGCGGAAATTCATCGTTGCTCAGCTTTCAAACGCTTGAATTCAGCGTGCGGCCTGTCGGCGCGGTGAAACTTTCTGGCCGGGGTTGAGGAACGGACCCGCCGACAGCACGATCGCCTCCTGCCCAGTAATTCCCTCGACGATGGTGACACCCTGGTCATCGACCGAACCGATCTTGATGTTGCGCCGCTCGACCTCGTTCTTGCCGTTGACGATGTAGACATAATTGCCCTTCTCGTCGCTCAGCACCGCACTTTGCGGCAACAGCGGGGCCGTCGTTCCGCCAGCGCCGATCTTGGCTTCGGCAAACCCGCCCGGACGAATCGCGGCATCATAGGGCACGGCTATGCGCACCTCTCCCTGGCGGCTTTGCGGATCGATGGTCGGCGCAACCTGCCACACAGCGCCGGAAAAACTGCGATCGAGGCCGATCGGCGTGATGCTTGCCGGCATGCCTCCGCGCACATAGCCCAGGTCCTGCTGCGACATTTGCGCGCGCATCTCCATCGCGCCGTCCTTGGCGAGACGGAACAAGGCCCCGCTACCCGGGCTGACGATCTGCCCGACCTCGACGTTGCGCGCGAGCACCAGTCCGCTGGTCGGAGCAACGACGTTGAGCTGACCGATTTGCGCGCGCGTCGCGCCCAGTTGCGCCTGTGCAACGCGGACTTGGGCCATTGCGGCGTCGCGGATGGCCCGCTTGGAATCGATCTCCGCTTTCGAGACGAACCCGCGTGAAACTAGGGATTGGGCCCGCACGAAGTTCGCTTGCGCTAGCGCCGCATTGGCCCGCGCCGCCTCGATTTGCGCTGAAAGCTGGGCTGCCTGCTGCGCTTGCACCGACCGATCGACAGTCGCCAGCGTCTGACCGGCGCGGACCCAGCGGCCGGCCTCGACCAGTACCGACGTCACTCGTCCGCCCGAGCCCGCGATCCCGACCGGCTGATCGTAGCGGGCCGCCAGAGTTCCGCTGGCCGTGACCGTGCGCGCGACTTGCGAGCGGCCGGGCACCACCACCGTCACCGTCGGGATTTGCCCGCCGCCGGGACCGCCCTTTGCTCCGGCCGCCGCACCTTCGGCCGGCTTGTCGCCCCGGCTCATCATCACCGCGACGGCAATCGCTGCAATCGCGATCAAGGCGACCGCGACCATGATGATCAGGTTCCTACGTCGCGATGAGTCCCGCACGATCACTGTGTCTGATGTTCGGATGGACGTTTCCCTGTTCATCATTCTCTACCCAATTCGAATCCAGCTTCCTCGTAGAGACGCTGTGTTATCGCAATAAGTCACCTGCTGCAATATGAGGCCCGCAGGAATTCCCCAAGACCTCCCCCAGCGCTGCCGCCAGTCATTTTCGACCAACGGCGGCACTTGCGTCGCAAAGGCGCGTTCGGCAATGCGCAGGCGATTAATTCGCCCTCACATTTACCACTGAACAGGGGAAGCCTCGCAATGGAAAATTATGGGATTATCGGCTGGATCGTCATCGGCCTGATCGCGGGTGGATTGGCCAAACTTCTGATGCCGGGCAAGGATCCGGGCGGCTGCATCATCACCATGCTGCTCGGCATTGCCGGCGCGCTGCTTGCCGGGTTCCTCGGCAAAACGCTGGGCTGGTACAGTGCGGGCGAGGGGGCCGGCTTCGTCGCCGCAGTGGTCGGCGCATTCATCATCCTGTTCCTGTACCGATTGATTGCTCGCCGGCGCTGACGCGTCCCGTTCATCGAACAGCCATGGCAGTAGCGCGAGCGTAGCCGGCAGTATGAACGGCAAGGAAGACAATCGATGAAAAGAATGTTTCTGGCGTCGCTGGCGCTTGGCGCGCTGGCAGTGCCTGGGGTTACCCGGGCGCAAACCCCCGTCGTGCGGACCATCACCGGGACTCTTCTGGACCTCAGCGTCACCGGAGAGGTGAGCCGAGTTCCCGATATCGCGATCATTTCCGCTGGCGTCGTCACGCGATCGCAGACCGCCAGCGGGGCGATCGCCGACAATTCCGCACGCATGGAGCGCGTCAGGGCGGCACTCAAGCGCGCGGGGATCGCGGATCGGGACATTCAGACCAGCAACATCAATCTCAATCCCGAATATCGCTACCAGGACAATCAGGCGCCGCAGCTGGTCGCCTACACTGCTTCCAATCAGGTCAGCATCCGCTTCCGCGATATTCGCAACAGCGGGAAAATTCTTGACGCTCTGGTCGCGGAGGGGGCGAATCAGATCAACGGGCCGAGCCTGACCATCGACAAGCCCGAGTCGGCGCTCGACGAGGCGCGCACCAAAGCACTTTCTGTCGGGAAGGCGCGCGCCGACCTATATGCGCGGTCGCTCGGTATGCGGGTCGTTCGGCTGGTCTCGGTGAGCGAGGGCGGAGGCTATTCGGGACGGCCGCCGATCGTAATGATGCAAGCGGAGCGCGCATCCGCAAGTGCCGACAGCAAGATCGACCCGGGCGAGCAGCAGCTCCAGGTTACATTGGCGATGAGCTTCGAGCTTCAATAATCACGAAAAAGGGCCGCGTGGTCATCCCACGCGGCCCCTTATCTTGTTGTTGCGTTGCGTTAGTTAGCGAACCGAACCGCGGCGAACGAGGTTCACGACCGCCAGAAGGATCACTGCACCCAGCAGCGAGTAAAGGAAGGTCTGGACGGTGATCGCGCCGTTGATTGAACCGCCGCCGAAGATCAGATTGGCGATGACGGCTCCGACGATGCCAACGACCACATTAAGGACGATGCCTTGTTGCGCGTCAGTCCGCATAATGAGGCTAGCAAGCCAGCCGCACACGCCACCGACGACCAACCAAACGATAATTCCAACCATGAGCGTTCCCTCCTGTTCGATAGCCGCCTTTTGACATGCAGCGGCCTTCCGGCATCAAGACGCGCGATGCGCGATACTTGTTCCGGAAACGTAGGGACCTGTCCAGAGATTTGGTTAATGCGCTGCAACAAAAAGGGCGGAAACACGCCCTCGGAAAGCAGCCGTAACAAGGATTAATAGCGTTGCTGGCGTTCGTAAACGTCGCGATAATGCTTGATCCGGGTCACGCGCAATCCAGGCATCCCGCTGCGGTCGACGGCGCGCTGCCAGCCGGTAAACTCTTCGAGGCTGAGCGTGTACCGCGCGCAGGCTTCATCGACGGTCAGCAGACCGCCCGCGACAGCGGCGACGACCTCCGCCTTCCGTCGCACGACCCAGCGGGTGGTGCCGGCAGCTGGAAGCGAATCGAGGGTCAACGGCTCGCCGAGCGGCCCGATTACCTGCGCTGGTCTGATTTTCTGATTCTCGAGCATTATTCGTTCAAGCCTGCCTTGCCTTCGATGGGATCAACTTAATGGCCACCCGTTGAAGATATTCTGAAGCGCGGTGGTTAATGCACCGCTCAGTCTGCCTTACCGTCTGTTAACCGTGACTTGGGTTGATGCTCTTGAGAAGCAAACGCACCGCCGAGCATCGCGATCGCCTCACGCCACCCTTCAGAACCCGAGAGATAACATGCGATCGCCTCCCGACGGCGTGGATCGACATCCCGGAGTTCGCCGGCGCTGAAGACGTCGGCAAGGTCGATTTCGCGACCCGCTTTGAGTTCCCCGTCATGACGCGCCAATCCCCGCTCCCTCGCTGTTCTCAACACCGTCTAGCCCGGAGGAGTGAACTTCGGGTAAAGAGCCCCGCAATGTCCGATGCTTTCGACCTTGGCCGCCCCGCAGGCGAAGCCCGTATCGTTGTCGCCATGTCCGGTGGCGTCGATAGCTCCGTGGTGGCTGCGCTTGCCGCGCGGACGGGCGCCGAGGTCATTGGCGTAACGCTGCAGCTGTACGATCATGGCGCGGCCGCCAAGCGCTCGGGGGCCTGCTGCGCGGGCCAGGACATTTACGATGCCAAGGCTGTCGCCGACCGGCTCGGGATCGCCCATTACGTTCTCGATTATGAGAGCCGGTTCCGAAGCGGAGTCATCGACCGCTTTGCGGATGAATATGCAAAAGGGCGAACGCCGGTTCCCTGTAGCCTGTGCAACCAGGGCGTGAAGTTCACGGATTTGCTGGCTTTCGCGCGCGAACTGGACGCCGATTGTCTGGCCACCGGCCATTATGTGCGCCGCCTCGCGACCGGTACCGGGGTGGAGCTCCACAAGGGAGCGGATCCGGCGCGCGACCAAAGCTATTTCCTCTACGGAACGACGCGTGCGCAGTTGGAATTCCTGCGCTTTCCCTTGGGCGATCTGCCCAAGGCAGAGGTGCGACGCATCGCGACCGAGGCCGGGCTTGAGATCGCGACCAAGCCCGACAGTCAGGATATCTGCTTCGTCCCCGACGGAAATTATGCCGATCTCGTCAAGAAACTCCGCCCGGAGACGGATAGCCCCGGCGAGATCGTCCATGTCGATGGCCGGGTGCTCGGCCAGCACCGGGGCGTAGTCCATTTCACCATCGGTCAAAGGCGCGGAATCGACGTCGGCGGACAGGCCGAGCCGTTGTTCGTGGTGCGGATCGATCCGGATCGACGGCACCTCATTGTTGGTCCGCGCAGCGCGCTTGCAATCGAGGCGATGCGGGTCGAGGCGCTCAACTGGATCGCCGAAGATCAGACCGAATTGACCGTCAAGGTACGCTCGCTGGCTGCGCCGGTGGCCGCGCAAGTAACCGACGGGTGGGTCCGTTTTGAACAGGCGGAATATGGAGTAGCTCCGGGGCAGGCGGCCGTATTCTACGACGGTTCGCGCCTGCTCGGTGGTGGCTGGATCAGCGAGACGGTGGCCGCCGACGCGTCGCTGGCCGCCTGATTGCATGCGCGGTCCCGTCAGTGCGGGTATCCTGCTTTATCGGCAGTGCGGTGCGCGGACGGAGGTGCTGCTGATCCGGCCCGGCGGGCCATATTGGCGTCATCGCGATGCTGGAGCTTGGATGATTCCCAAAGGCCAGATCGAAGACGGCGAGGCACCGATCGACGCAGCCTTGCGCGAGTTTGAGGAAGAATTGGGCACCCGCCTCGCAAGTCGGGCATTCCCGCTTTGCCAAGTACGGCAGTCGGGCGGAAAGCTGGTCGAGGCATTCGCGGCGGAAGGCGACCTCGACGTCGCGACGATCAACAGCTGCACTTTTGAACTGGAATGGCCTCGCGGCAGCGGACGCACACAGATCGTGCCGGAGGTCGAAGAAGCGCGCTGGTTCGCGCTCGACGAGGCGCGGAGCATGATGCTGCCAAGTCAGTTGCCGATGCTGGACGCACTCGAGGTTAAACTTCGCGCCTAGAATCTGTTCAGACAGACCGGTGCCGACTCAATCAAGCCTCCGAGAGGATTAATCCGCGCAAGCCTTTGGCCGGGTCCGGCAGATTTCGGCCAGCTGCTCAAGACTGCGTTCGATCTCGGGTGCCTTGCGATATTGCGCGATCAGTTGTTCGCGGGTTTGCCGGATCAGTCCATCCGCTGTTCCGGCGGGATCGCGATTTCCCCGAAGCGTGAAAATCCGGATTCCGATCTCCCGGGTAACGCGCTGCTCCGCAAGGCAGGATCGTGTCAGCCTCGCTTCGAACTCGGCAGCGGATAGCCGCGCTTGGCTGGCATTGCGCGAAACCGCGAACATGCATTGCACATAGGCTTCATTGGCCCGGTCTGCTTTTGCCATCAGATCGGAGGGGACTGCGGCCAGAAGTGCGAGCGCCAGCATCATAGGTACTCACTACATCTCGCCCCGCAGGTGCTCAAGTTGAAGAATTGCGGGGCTCAGCGCACGCCGTCGGCGAGCTGGAAGTGGCCGACGATCACCGTGACGCACTTGCCCCCCAGAACGACTCGATCCCCTTCAAGCCTGCAATCGAGGAGGCCCGTCCGCTTGCTCGCCTGAAGCGCGGAAAAGCGGTTTCTGCCCAGACGTTTCGCCCAAAACGGCGTCAGCGCGGCATGGGCGGACCCGGTCACCGGGTCTTCGTCGATCCCGCAATAAGGAACGAACACTCTGCTCGCGACGTCCTGAGTGTCGCCGGGGGCGGTGACGACCGCCATCCGCTGGATTGCGGACAAAGCGGCGAAATCGGGCGCGACGTCGCGAACCGCAGCTTCGTCCGCAAGCAGGATGATCGCGGCATCGTTGCATGAGGTTGCGAGCCATGCGGTCTGACCTTTGAGCCCAAGCGCGCTGAACAGATCGGGCTCTTCGACTTCTTCGAGGGCCGCCGCCGGAAGGTCGAGTTCCAAATGCCCCCCGGATTTTGCAACTTCCAAGATACCGGCACGGGTCGAAAAGCGAACCGTGTCCCCGGTCAGCAAAATATGCCCCGCAGCGAGAGTTGCATGGCCGCACAGATCGACCTCGACCGTCGGGGTGAACCAGCGCAGGTCGAAATCAGCTTTTTTGTTCTCGCTCGGAATCGTGAAGGCGGTCTCGCTGAGATTGTTTTCGGCCGCGATCGCCTGCAGCACATCATCGGCAAGCCAGCGCTCCAGCGGCATGACCGCAGCCGGGTTGCCGGTGAGCGGCCGCTCCGCGAATGCATCGACCTGGAAAAATGGAATGTTGGTCACCGCGCGCTCTCCGTGATGTCCGGCGGGAGGATGGTCTCTCGGTCGGTATGCCCCTCCGGGTCGAGATGGATCAGAATTTCAGTCCCCGGAAAACGCTTTTGAAGCGCTTCCTCGACGCGGTCCATGCGGTCGTGCGCCTCGCGTACTGTCCAGTGCTCCGGAACCCAGACGTGGAATTGGGCGAAATCATGTGCGCCGCTGGTGCGTGTACGGAAATCGTGAAGGCCCGCTAGCTCGGGGTAATCGCGCGCTGCCTTCAGGAAGTCGTCCCTTTTGCCTTGTGGCCATTCGCGATCCATCAATTGATCGATGGCTTCGCTGGACGCGCGCCAGGCGCCGAACAGGAGCCATGCTGCAATTGCGATTCCGAAGGCTGCATCTGCGCCATACACGCCCAGCGCCTGGTCCAGCACCAGTGCAGCGATCACGGCTGAGTTGAGCAGGAGATCCGACTGATAGTGGACATTGTCGGCGCGGATCGCGACCGAGCCGGTGCGCGCGATAACCCGGCGCTGATAGGCGAGCAGCGCGACGGTTGCGACGATGGCGAACATCGACACGCCAATGCCGAGCCCCATAGCGTCGGTGCGCACACCGTTGAGCAAACGATCGACGCCGCGCCACGCGATTGCGACTGCCGAAAGCGCGATCAGAACCACCTGCGCCATCGCGACCAAAGCTTCCGCCTTGCCGTGGCCGAAGCGGTGGTCGTCATCGGCGGGCAATGCGGCGATGCGGATTCCCGCCAGGGTAATCAGGCTTGCGACCACATCGAGCGCAGTGTCGGCGAGCGATCCAAGCATTGCGGTCGAGCCGGTCGCGGCGGCAGCCCAACTTTTTGCGATGAGCAATGTCAGGGCCAGTGCAACACTGGCGAGCGCGGCGCGCGACGACAGCGCGGTCCGTTCTTCCCCGACCACCCGGATCATGGATACAGCAAGCCTTCGGACCAGGCCCCGCCGCCGCGCAAGAACAGCCGTCGCTCATGCAGCCGGTGCGGCCGGTCGGACCAGAATTCGATGCTGTCGGGCTTTAACCGGAATCCCGACCAGCGCGGTGGTCGGGGCACCTCTTGACCTTCGAAGCGCGCGATCGCCTCCGCGTACCGATGTTCGAAATGTTCGCGGCTCTCGAGCGGGCGCGACTGGTCGGACGCCCACGCCCCGATCTGCGACGCCCGGCTTCGGCCACTGAAATATTCGTCGGCGTCCGCTTCGCTGACCTGCTCGACAGGACCTTCCGCCCGAACCTGTTTGCGCAGAGATTTCCAGTGGATCGCGAGCGCGCCGTACGGCTGGACAGCTAGTTCACGCCCCTTGCGGCTATCGAGATTCGTAAAGAATGCGAATCCTTCCGGGCCATGGCGACGCAGAAGCACGATGCGTACCGAGGGGCGTCCCCGCTCGTCGACGGAGGCGAACGCCATGGAGTCCGGATCGTTGGGCTCGCTTGCGCGCGCCTGCTCCATCCACTCGGCGAACAAGGCGAAGGGATCGGTCATGGGCTGCGTTAGCCTTAAGCTTGGCTTCATCCAATTCGCAACCCATCTGGAATAGCGTCGATGGTTACGGCATGGGGGCCAGATGGACCTGTATCAAAGGCTCGGAATCCAGCGCGGCGCGAGCGAGGCCGAGATCAAGAAGGCGTATCGAAGCCTTGCGAAACAGCTGCATCCCGACCGTAACCAGGATAATCCGAAGGCGGCGGAGCGCTTCGGCCAAATCACGTCGGCCTATGACCTGCTGTCCGACAAGGACAAGCGCGCGCGCTACGATCGCGGAGAGATCGACGAGGACGGCAATCCGAAAATGCCGTTTGGCGCAGGGTTCGGCGGTCGAGGGGCGGGCCCGCGCCCCGGCAGCCAGAATGGCGGCTTCGAAGGCTTCGAGGCAGGCGGAGCAGCCGATTTAAGCGACCTGTTCGAGGGCTTGTTCGGGGCCGCCGGGCGTCAGCAAGGGCGCAGCAACCCAAGCGGTAACCCCGGCGGGTTTCGTCAGCGGACGCGAGCGGCGCAGAAGGGCGCGGACATCGCCTATCGCTTGAAGGTCCCGTTCGTCGACGCCGCCATGCTCAAGCCGCAGCGGATCTCTTTGGCCGATGGCAAGACAATCGACCTCAAGCTTCCCAAGGGAATCGAGGAAGGTTCGAAGATTCGCCTGGCCGGCAAGGGCGAGCAGGGCGTCGCCGGTCCTGGCGATGCAATCGTCACCGTTTCCATCGCATCGCATCCATTTTTTACTCGGGACGGCAACGATATCCGCCTCAGCCTGCCGATTACGCTCGGCGAGGCGGTACTGGGCGCGAAGGTCAAGGTTCCGACGCCGGAGGGGCCGGTGATGTTGACCGTGCCGAAGGGCGCGAGTTCGGGCAAGGTCCTGCGGCTCAAGGAGCGCGGCTTCACCGATCGCAACGGAAAGCGCGGCGACCAGCTCGTGACCCTGCAGATCGAAGTCCCGGCCGGCGATGCCGAGCTCGAGGCGTTCGCCGGGCGCTGGACGGGGGGCGGCAACCCTCGCGCTCCCTTGGGGGTTTAGCGCTTCCAGCCAATGATGGATCATTCCCCCCAGTCACCGGAGGCACGGCGCAAGCGGCTTGCCGGAGTGCAAGCGGCATTTGGCCGCCAGGTAGCGCAAACGCTCAAGCCCGGGGCCTATCCGTTCGAAGTGCTCAAGCGCGTCGCGGTCGGTGTCTACAACGACGGGTTCATTCACGCCGGCAACCTCGCCTATCTGGCATTGCTCGCGATGTTTCCATTTTTCATCCTGGCGGCGGCGCTCGCGCATCTGTTCGGCCGGACCGACGACGGACTGCTGACTGTTTCCAGTGTCCTTGCGCAGCTTCCACCCGGTGTGGCCACCACGCTCCGTGATCCGATTCAGGAAGTTCTGACTGCGCGCACAGGCCCGTTTTTGTGGATCGGTGCGCTGGTTGGACTGTGGACCGCGGCCAGCTTCATCGAGACCATCCGCGACATTTTGCGGCGGGCCTACGGAGTGAAATATAGCGCGCCTTTCTGGGAATATCGATTGGCGTCGATCGCTTTGATCGTGGCCGCCGTGGTGCTGCTGATGTTCGCG
This sequence comes from Sphingomicrobium sp., assembly GCA_039925325.1. Taxonomy (GTDB): domain Bacteria; phylum Pseudomonadota; class Alphaproteobacteria; order Sphingomonadales; family Sphingomonadaceae; genus Sphingomicrobium. Next base: position 8,396 of record JBDSZD010000045.1, on the reverse strand, counting down.
TTCGCGGCAACGGTGCTGCTGACCTCGCTCCAGCATGCGATCGAAGCCTTGCTGCCCATTTCGGCGGATGTCGGGAGCACGCTTGGCTATTTCCGTGTGGTTCCGGGGATCGCTCTGTTCGGCACCTTCTACGCGATCTTCTATGCGCTCACTCCGTCGCGCTATCGTGGCTCCGGATGCAGGAAATGGCCGGGTGCCTTGCTGATCACTCTGTGGTGGATGGCGACGGTTGAATTGCTGCCGGCGGCGATCGGCGTGGCCGGCGGATACGACCTCACCTATGGCAGTCTTGCAGGCGTGATGATCGTGCTTCTGTTCTTCTTCGTGATCGGCCTTGGGGTGGTCATGGGGGCCGAACTGAACGCCGCCCTAGCCGACAGCGGGGCGACGGCGCTAAAGGGTGAGGTCTACAGCGGCCCGTTCAAGGACGAGCTCGAGGTAGTGGAACCGCAGCCGGGTGAGGATGTGGAACCGCAACTTGTAACAGGGGGACCGCAGCTTTGAGCGGAATCATGGCGGGAAAACGCGGGCTCATCATGGGGCTCGCCAACGATCGATCGCTCGCCTGGGGCATCGCCAAGGCACTTGGCGAGCAGGGCGCGGAACTGGCTTTTTCCTATCAGGGAGAGGCGATCGAAAAGCGCGTCCGGCCGCTCGCCGAGCAGGTTGGATCGGACCTGCTGGTCGATTGCGACGTCAGCAATATGGATGCGCTCGATCGAACCTTCGCGGAGCTCCGCAACCGCTGGGACCGGCTCGACTTCGTCGTCCACGCGATCGGCTTTTCGGACAAGAACGAACTTCGCGGCGGCTATGTCGATACCAGCCTCGACAACTTCCTCATGACCATGAACATCTCGGTCTACAGCTTCGCCGCGGTCGCGCAGCGCGCACGCGCGATGATGCAGCCCGGCGGATCGCTGCTGACTTTGACCTATTACGGTGCGGAAAAGGTGATCCCGCACTATAACGTGATGGGCGTTGCCAAGGCCGCGCTCGAAACCAGCGTCAAATATCTTGCCGCCGACCTTGGGCCCGAAGGCATCCGCGTCAACGCGATCTCCGCCGGCCCGATCAAAACGCTTGCGTCCAGTGGCATCGGCGACTTCCGCTACATCCTGAAGTGGAACGAATATAACGCCCCGCTCCGCCGCAACGTCACGATCGAGGATGTCGGCGGGGCCGGGCTGTATTTGTGCAGCGACCTCGCCAGCGGCGTAACTGGCGAAATTCACCACGTCGATGCCGGGTACAACGTCGTCGGCATGAAAGCCGAAGACGCCCCGGATATTACGACGGTGTAGGAAACGCTTCGGCTAAAGCTGACTGTCGGCTTTGGGTGATGGGGTGGACATTCGACGGTGATCACCCAACTTGAAAATAACCAGAGCGCGGGTTAGGACTGCGGAACGGCAACCTGCTGCCGGCCGCCCGCGCCGCAAGGCATGGTGAAAGCAGGAGCAACGAAACACGCGACCCCTTCCAGGCGGCGTGGAGGCAAAGTGGGTACCCTACCATTCACCGCCGGATGAGAGGGTTTGCGATGACTACCATTATGGATGCCAAGACGATGGCCCGCCGATTGCACTCCGCCATGGGAGCGCGCGGCCTTGCCGCTACCCATTCAGACACCCTTGAGTTAGTTGCCGCCCAACTCGGCCACCGCGATTGGAACACGGCCAGCGCAGTGTTGGGTGCTACGGATAACCGCCCGACGACTGTATCTTCGGGCTCGGAACTGGCGCGCCCCTTCTTGCCCGCGAAGAACTTCGCCGAGAGCAAGAGCTTTTATGAGGCGCTCGGCTTCACGAAGCTCCTCGACACACAGTCGGTCGCCATCTTCGCCATGGGAACAAGCAACTTCCTTCTTCAGAATTACTTTCAGAAGGAGTGGGCTGAGAACTTCATGATGCAGCTAATGGTCGACGATCTCGACGGTTGGTGGACGCTCATCCAGTCGCTGGATCTACCCGCAAGCTTCGGCGTCTCCGCGCCAAAGGAACCTGCGGTCCAGCCGTGGGGGCTGAGGATCGCTTATGTTGTCGATCCCTCAGGCATTCTTTGGCACGTGGCCGAACGTCGGAAAGGCGTGCCCCACGACTAGCGCCGCAGCCGGGCGAAGTCTGCAATGGGCCCGAAAACGGCCACTCGTCACCGTCTGACCTGCGAACGGGCCAGTACCAGAATCGTCTCATCGCGCTCTGGTGACGTGCTCACAAGCGCCACCGGGCAGCGGAGCAACTCCTCGATCCGGCGGACATATTTGATCCCTTGCCCGGGAGGTAGGGTTGGCCGCGCGTGCCTGCAGGTTCTCGCCGCGCTCAGTCGAGCCGTCCCGCCATCGCCCGCAGCACGTCGGACAATGCCTGACGTCGCGCGGGATCGTTGGGGGCGGCTTTGACCGCGCCGGCGAGGGAGCGGAGTTCGTCGGCCAATGGCCGCACTTTGGCGCCCGCTTCGAGCGGGGCTTGCGCCCGCGCCAGTGCCGCGCCCAGCCGCTGGTCTAGCGCAGAATCGAGCTGACCCGCGCGGCGGAGTTGGTCCATATACGCCCGGGCGACGACCGGTTCGGCGGGCCATCGCACTGGATATTGTTGTTGCGGGTTGAACACGCCGCCCTGGTCGGCGAGCGCGGCGGCCGCGATTTCGTTGGCGGAGAGCATCGCGCTCGGTTTCAACGCGAACACGTCGAGCCCGCGCACAATTTCGGTTCCGTAGATGCGACCGCGATAATAATAAGCCGACCAATATCCGCCGAGCGCTGGGCGCTTGGCATCGATCGGGCCGCGGTCGAAATAGCCGATCTCGGTCGGCGTCTTGCTATCGCTGTAATCGAACACCGACAGACCGCCCTGATACCATGCCTGGACCATGATGTCGCGCCCTGGAACGGGGATGATCGAGCCATTGTGCGCGACGCAATTCTCCTGCTCGGACTGCGGTGCGGGGAGCTTGTAGGTGCCTTTGCGAACGAGTTTGCCGCCCTCGATGTCGTAAATCGCGTCGGCGCCCCAGTCGCGGCGGTCGAAGCTGCGGCAGCGCGGCCGCCCGCCGCCACCCCATTCGTCGGTGAACAGCACCTTGGTGCCGTCATTGTTGAAGGTTGCCGAGTGCCAATAGGCAAAGCCGGGGTCGCTGACGACGTCGATGCGCCTGGGTTTGCGCGGGTCGGAAATGTCGAAGATGATGCCGTTGCCCGAACAGGCACCTGCGGCGAGCTTCCTGGTCGGGAAGACGGTGATGTCGTGGCACTGGTCGGTGACGCTGGTGTCCTGCCCGTCGTCGATCAGCTTGCCGCCCTTGCCGAGGCCGGCGAGGCGCCCGCTATCGTCGGCGAACACGCCCGGGCTGGCGATGATCCGCGCCGCGGCCGGGTTGGCGACGGGGATTTCGATGATATCGATGCGGAACAGCGCGGTGCGGTCGTCGCCAGCGACATTGCCAACGCAGCCCACCAGTTCCTCGCCCTTGCGCACGCCGGAGGTGCCCGAATTATAGACCAGGATACGGCCGTCGCCTTCGGGACCCTTGACCACCGAATGAGTGTGCGATCCGCGGCACGTCTGGACCTGCCCGACCTGGCGCGGGCGCGTGATGTCGGAAATGTCGAAGATTCGCAGGCCGCGGAAGCGCTCGGCGCTGATGTCCTCGCTATTGCCCTGCAGCCCGCAATCGGTGCGCCCGCGCCCCTGTTCGACCGACATCAGCAACAAATTGCCGACCACCGACACGTCGCCCTGCCCGCCCGGGCAGACCACCGAACTGATGTGTTTTGGGACGCCGTTGACGCCCAACTGATAGATGTTGAAGCCGTGATAATTGCCGACGAACAATCGGTCGCCGGCAAACGCCATGTCGGTCTGCGCGAAGCTCAACAGCGGATTGCGCTCGGACCACTCGACCCCCTCGGCCTTGGCGTCGCCCGGCTTGGGGTCGTCGCCCGGCTTGGCGCCCTTCTTGGCTTTGGGCGGGGGCAGGTCTGACGGGTTGGCGGGGTCGAAGAAGCCGGCAGGGCGCGGCAGCGAGGCGATTTTCTCCATGTTGAGGATCGCCTGACCGGCGTCGGCGAAACCTGGCTTGAGGTCGACCCGGGGATCGCCGGAGAAGGTCGCGCGCAGCGTGTCCATCTTCTTGATTTCAGCGGTCTGTTCGTTGCTGACGTCGTTGACGAACTGGTAGAGGATTGGGTCGGATGCCGATCCGGGTGCCTTGGTGAGCGCCTCGACCATGTCGACCGCACCGCGGTGATGGGCGATCATCAGGTCCAGGAACTGGCGATCGAACGCCGCGCCCTTCGATGCGGAGAGTGCGGCCATTTGCGCAGGCGTCGCCATGCCTTTCATCGCCGGACCCGAGTGGCTCATCGGATGCGGCATCGCCATCATCGAATGATCCATCGCCGCCATCGTCACCGGCGCGCCACGCGCGGTCAGCCACTCGCGCATGAACTTCATCTCGTCCTGCTGTGCGGCAGTGATCCGGCCGGCGATGGTCAGCAGTTGCGGGTGATTGGTGCGCGACGGCGCCAGTGCGGCCATGTCGACCGCCTGCTGATGATGGACGATCATCATCTGCATGAAATGGATGTCGGCGGCGGTGAAGCGGGTGTTGGCGATGCGCGCGGCTTCAACCGGGGTTAGCACCTTGACCGCCGAGCCTGGCGGCCCCGGCTGGATGATGCTGACCGGCTGCGCCCCCGCCGGGCCAACGATCGACGCCCATGCCGCCACGGCGGTCCCTGCCCACAGATACAATGCTCGCTTGGTCATGATGTCCCTCGACAAATGTTGGAAGGAGATTAACCGCATCGTCTCCGATGGGAAGCGGAAAAAGCGCTGCCGGACGCGATCAGCCGGCGAACGGATCGCGGACGAGAATCGTGTCCTCGCGCTCGGGTGACGTGCTCACCAGCGCCACGGGACAGCGGATCAGTTCCTCGACGCGGCGGATATATTTGATCGCCTGCGCGGGGAGGTCGGCCCAGCTGCGCGCGCCGCGGGTTGAGCCCTCCCAGCCCTTCATCTCTTCATAGACTGGCTCAACGCGCGCCTGGTCCGCTGCATGCGGCGGGAGATAGTCGTAGGCCTCGCCATCGATCCTGTAGCCGGTGCAGATCCTCACGGTTTCGAACGTGTCGAGCACATCGAGCTTGGTCAGTGCAATTCCGGTGACGCCCGAGACCGTTGCGGCCTGGCGTACGAGCACGGCGTCGAACCAGCCGCAGCGGCGCTTGCGCCCGGTGACCGTGCCGAATTCGTGACCCCGCTCCCCAAGGCGCTGACCGACTTCATCCTCAAGCTCGGTGGGAAAGGGGCCCGACCCGACCCGCGTCGTGTAGGCTTTGACGATTCCCAGCACGAAGCCCGCTGCCGCAGGGCCGATACCCGCGCCGCTACCGGTGCTTCCAGCGACAGTGTTGGACGAGGTGACGAACGGGTACGTGCCATGGTCGACGTCGAGCAATACGCCTTGCGCGCCTTCGAACAGGATGCGTCGGCCGCGCCGAAGCGCGGCGTCGAGGTCCCTCCACGCCGGACGGGCGAACGGCAGCACGAAGCCCGCGATTTCGGCGAGATCGGCGCGCAGGCGATCGCGGTCGACCGGCGGCTCGCCAAAGCCGGCGCGAAGGGCGTCATGATGCGCGCAGAGCCGGTCGAGCAGCGGGTCAAGCTCGTCAAGGTGGGCGAGGTCGCACACGCGGATCGCGCGCCGCCCGACCTTGTCTTCATAGGCCGGACCGATGCCGCGCCGCGTCGTCCCGATCTTGCCGGCGCCGCTGGCGTCCTCGCGCAGTCCGTCGAGATCGCGGTGGATCGGCAAGATCAACGGACAGGTCTCCGCGATCATCAGAATTTCGGGTGTCACGTCCACGCCCTGATCACGGATGCGCTCGACCTCGGCCTTGAACGCCCACGGATCGAGCACCACGCCGTTACCGATGACCGAAGGCGTCCCGCGCACGATCCCGCTCGGCAGCAGCGACAGTTTGTAGATATTGTCGCCGACGACGAGCGTGTGCCCGGCATTGTGCCCGCCCTGGAATCGCACGACCATGTCGGCGCGGCTGGCGAGCCAGTCGACGATCTTGCCCTTGCCCTCGTCGCCCCACTGCGCGCCGATGACGGTCACATTGCCCAAGCTGATTTCCCGTGATTTGCGTTAACTCAAACTGCTCAGCGGCTGTTCAGTCGCGCTCCTATTGTTTGGGGCACGATGAGTCCAGTTGGACGCGGTTGAAAGGCACGTGATGAAACAGCTGAAACTATTGCTTGTCGGATCTCTTTCGCTGGTAGCAGTGGCCTCGGCGATCGCCCAACGATCGCAACTCCCGCCCGAATGCCGTAGGCAAATTTTCGACCTGTGCCGGGGCTCGGGCGGGGGCGGCTTTCGCCAGTGTGTCCTCCGTTCGCTGCCGAAACTCAGCGACCCGTGCCGCAAGGCGATCGGCACTCGGGGCGCGGAAGCGCCGGCGGGCGTACGCGAATATGCTTATGGTAACGACCCGCTCCAGAAGCTCGATCTTGTTGTGCCGGCTGGCGGGAAGAAGCCGCTTCTGCTGTTTATCCACGGCGGCGGCTGGTCGATTGGCGATAAGCGACATGCGGCGGCGCTGAAGGCAGAGCATTTCACCAAGGAAGGCTGGGCGTTTGGGTCGGTCAATTACCGCCTGGTCCCGGCCGCGACCGTCGAGCAGCAAGCGGCGGATGTCGCAGCCGCAATTGCCTATCTGCGCGCACATTCGGCGGAGATGGGCGTCGATCCCGACCGCATCGTCCTCATCGGCCACAGCGCCGGGGCCCATCTGGCGGCCCTGGTCGGCACCGATCCTTCTTATTTCGCTAAAGCAGGCATGCCGATTAGCGCGGTGAAGGGCATCATCCTGTTAGACGGCGCGGGCTATAATATCGCGAAGCAAATGGCGCGCCCGGGCAACCCCGTCGCGTCGATGTACGATGCGGCATTCGGGCGCGATCCGGTGCGTCAGCGGGCGTTGTCGCCAACCTTCCATGCGGCGGCACCGAACGCGGCACGCTGGCTGATCCTGCCGGTCGCGACGCGCGCGGATTCGGTCGGTCAGTCGAACGAACTCGCGGCGGCAATCAGGTCCGCGGGCGCCAAGGCGCGCGTGACCCCCGTTCCCGACAGCTCCCACGCCAAACTCAATCGGGGACTTGGAACCGCCGGGGACTTCGCCACCGCCGAAGTTGACCGCTTCCTGGGCGATATCCGCTAGAACTTCAGCGGTCGCACCAGCTTCACCCCGGGGAGCTTCTCAAGCTTCGCGACGACGTCCGGGCCGACCGGCTCGTCGACGGAAAGCAGCAGGACCGCTTCGCTCCCGGCATTGAGCCGTCCGAGATGGAAGGTGCCGATGTTGATTGCGGCCTCGCCCAGTGCCGTTCCAAGCCGCCCGATGAAGCCCGGCGCGTCTTCGTTGACGATGTAGAGCATGTCGCCCGCAAGGTCGGCCTCGACCTTGATCCCGAATAGTTCGACCAGCCGCGGGGCGGCATTGCCGAACAATGTTCCAGCCACGGTACGCGGGCCCGCTTGAGTCTGCGCGGTGACCCGGAGCAAAGTGTGATAATCGCCCTCGCGGTCATGACGGACTTCGCGCACGTCGAGGCCGCGCTCTTTCGCCAGGAATGGTGCGTTGACCATGTTGACGGTGTCCGAATGCACTCGCATGAACCCGGCCAGCACCGCGCCGACCATCGGCTTCATGTTGAGCTCGGCGGCGGCACCTTCGGTCTCGATCGACAGCCCCGCGATCGAACCATGCGCGAGCTGCCCGACCAGGCTGCCGAGCTTTTCCGCAAGCGCCATATAAGGCTTGAGGCGCGGCGCTTCCTCCGCCGAAAGCGACGGCACGTTGAGCGCGTTGGTGATCCCGCCGAGCAGCAGGAAGTCCGCCATCTGTTCGGCAACCTGGATTGCGACATTGACCTGCGCCTCGCTGGTGGATGCACCCAAATGCGGGGTTGAGATGAAATTGGGCGTCCCGAACAAGGGGTTGTCCTTGGCCGGCTCCTTCTCGAACACATCGAGCGCAGCGCCCGCGATGTGCCCGGATTCCAGCCCGTCCTTGAGCGCCGCTTCGTCGATCAGCCCGCCACGTGCGCAATTGACGATGCGTACACCAGGCTTGGTTTTCGCCAGATTTTCACGGCTGAGGATATTTCGGGTCTGATCCGTCAACGGGGTGTGCAGAGTGATGAAATCCGCGCGGCGCAGAAGCTCGTTCAGCTCAACCTTTTCGATGCCGATTTCGACCGCGCGTTCCGGTGTCAGAAACGGGTCGAAGGCAACCACCTTCATGCGCAGGCCGAGTGCACGGCTGGCGACGATCGAGCCGATATTGCCCGCGCCGATCAGGCCGAGCGTCTTGCCGGTCA
>JBDSZD010000044.1:0-5697 GCA_039925325.1 Sphingomicrobium sp. | reverse complement strand
CCTGCTCCGCTCCGGCGCGCGCAATGGCGCCGTGCTCGCTGCGCGTGACCACCAGCATCGGCAACTTGGCCGCAACCTGTTCGACCGCAGCTTCGAACCCATCGACACCGGCAAGCTCCACGATCTCGGCTTCGTTCGCGAACAATATGTCCAGCTTGCCCGCATCGATCAGCCGCAGGAAATCGCCGCGATGGCGGCTGATGCAGAAACTGTCGGACAAGGTGAAGGCAACGCGAGTTCCCGCAGCTCGCGCCGCGTCAATGGCGGCTTCCATCGCGGCGCGCGGTGCTTCCGGGTCCCACAGATATCCTTCAAGATAGAGGATTTTCGCCGACGCAATATGGGCCGGGTCGATCGCCCGGCTGTCGAGCAATTGGGCAGCGCCGAGGAACGTATTCATCGTCCGCTGAGCATCGAGCGTGACGAGGATCAGCGACCGTGCGGTCGCTCCGACATCGCCACGCGCCGGCGTGTCGAACTCCACGCCCAAACTCCGGATGTCGTGGCGATAGATTGCGCCAAGCTGATCGTTCGCGACCTGGCCAATGAAGCCCGAGCGGCACCCCAGCGCCGCCACTCCGGCGGCGGTATTGCCCGCCGAACCGCCGGACAGCTCTCGCCCCGGGCCCATGACCCCGTACAATCGCTCGGCCTCCGCTTCGTCGATCAACCGCATCGATCCTTTGTCGAGACCCTGGGCTGCAAGAAATGCATCGTCCGCGTCGGCGATTACGTCGACAATGGCATTGCCGATGGCAAGAACGTCGAGGCGGCGGTCGGTCATGAATATTCTTTCGGTGGAAGGAAGCTGCGGCGCGCCTAGCGGGCGAGAGAGGCGGACACAACGTCATCGCGAGCATAGCGCAATCCAGCGGCGCCGATGTCTGGATTGCTTCATTGGGCTCGCAATGACAGGAAGGCGGGATGCGTCGCATCATCATCATCGCCTCGGCCTTGCTCCTCTCCGCCTGCGCCGCCACGCCCGATCCGCAACCCCAGCCGACCCCGGTGGCTCAGCCGGTTCAATCTCCCCACATGGTCGGCGAAGTCCTCGGCATGGACTCGTCGCAGCTGCTTCGGATGTTCGGCTCGCCCGCGCTCCAGGTGCGGGAAGGAGTTGGCCTGAAAATGCAGTTTCGCGGCATCGCCTGCGTGCTCGATGCCTATCTTTATCCGCCACCGACCGGGGCGGGGGCGTCGCGCGTGACCCATGTCGATGCGCGCCTGCCGTCGGGGGCGGACGCATCCCAGCCATCGTGCATCGCCGCGCTTCAGGCGCGCTGAAGGCGCTTGATCGCCCAGCTCGCCGCTTCCGCCACAACCGGGTCGGGGTCATGGAGGTGGTGCTCGACATTAGACGCAAGTCCTTCGTCGCCGCTGTTGCCCGCGGCGATCAGGCAGTTGCGGATCATGCGATTGCGTCCGATCCGTTTGATCGGCGAACCCGCGAACATCTCGCGAAAGCTCGCATCGTCCAGCTTTAGCAGGTCGCCCAGCGCAGGCGCGGCGAGCTCGGCGCGCGGTAAAAACGCCCGATTGGCATGCGCGGCCTCAGCGAAGCGGTTCCAGGGGCAGGCGGACAGGCAGTCGTCGCAGCCGTAGATGCGATTGCCCATCGCCTCGCGAAACTCGTCCGGAATCGGCCCATCATGTTCGATCGTCAGATAGGAAATGCAGCGCCGCGCGTCGATCCGGTGCGGGCCGTCGAAGGCATTGGTCGGGCAGGCGGTCAGGCACGCGCTGCAGCTCCCGCAATGCACCCCATCGCTCGCCGGGGCATCCGGTTCCAGCTCCAGGCTGGTCAGGATCACGCCTAAAAACAGCCAGCTGCCATGCTCGCGGCTGACCAGATTGGTGTGTTTGCCCTGCCAGCCGAGCCCCGCCGCCTGCGCCAGCGGCTTTTCCATCACCGGCGCGGTATCGACGAATACCTTCAGTTCCGAGGGCGCGTGAGCGACGACGAACCGCGCCAGCGACTTCAGCGCCTTCTTGACCGTCTTGTGATAATCTCCCCCTTGCGCATAAACCGAAATCCGGCCGAGCTCCGGATGGTCGCCGAGCGCGCGCGGGTCTTGGGCGGGCGCATAGCTCATCCCCAGCGCAATCGCGGACTTCGCCTGCGGCCACAGCGCAAGTGGCGACACGCGATGGTGCGCGCGCGTCTCCATCCAGCCCATGGTGCCGTGATGTCCGGCCTCCAGCCAGCGCTGCAACGCAAGCCCTGCGTCGGCACTCGCGTCGGCGCGCGTGAAGCCGCACGCGGCAAAGCCCAGCCGCTGGGCTTCTTGCCTTATTGCTTGTTCAAGGCTTTGGCCCGTATCCACTGCCCAACACTACACCGTTCGTCCTGAGCTTGTCGAAGGACTGCCCTTTCATTCCAGAGGAAAAGCAGTGCTTCGAGAGGCTCAGCACGAACGGGGAGATAGCGAGTTCGCGGTTTCAGCAACCGATCTCGTCAAAGACTTCGGCACTACCCGCGCGGTCGATGGGGTCAGCCTGGCGGTCCCGAGCGGGTCGATCTATGGCCTGCTCGGCCCTAATGGCGCGGGCAAAACCACGACTTTGCGGATGCTGCTGGGGATCATCGATCCAACCTCAGGTCACCGCAATGTGCTCGGCCACGACCGTCCGCTCGATGCCGCGCCGCTGATCGGTTATCTTCCGGAGGAGCGCGGGCTCTATCAGTCGATGCACGCCCGCGACGCCATCGCATTCATCGGTGCGCTGCGCGGCCTTCCGCTTGCCGAGGGTCGTCGGCGGGCGGACAATCTGCTCGAACAGCATGGCCTTGGCGACTGGATCCGCAAGCCGATCCGCACGCTTTCGAAGGGTATGGCGCAAACGGTCCAATTGCTTGCAACATTGGTTCATGAGCCGCGTCTGATCGTTCTCGACGAGCCCTTTTCAGGCCTCGACGCGATCAATCAGGGCAAGCTCGAGCGACTGATCCAGGCGCAGGCCGCGGACGGAGTCACGATCATCTTTTCGACCCACGTCATCGCCCATGCCGAGCGATTGTGCGAGCGCATCGCTATCGTCGCGCGCGGCAAGGTGGCGTTCGAAGGCCGGGTCGACGAGGCCCGCGACCGGCTGCGGCCGATCGTCCGCTTGCGGACCCGGACGAGCGAGGGGCCGTGGCGCGCCGCACTTCCGGCGACCGCGCGCCAGGACGCGGGCGAATGGTTGTTCGAGCTTCCGTCGAGCGGGCCGGAGCCGCTGCTGCGCGCGCTGCTCGACGGGGGTGCGGGAATCGAGACTTTGGCGATCGAACGGCCCGGGCTTCATGACGCCTTTGTCGCTATCGCCGGCGATGCCGCCGCAAGCGCCATGGGTGAAGACGTCGAGGAACCGCAATGAAGCGCCTGATCCGTTCCGCCTTCGTGATCGGGCGCCGGGATTTTACCGCGACCGTCTTTTCCAAGAGCTTCATCATGTTCCTGCTCGCGCCGTTGTTCCCGGTGCTGCTCACCGCCTTGTTCGGCGGTATCGGGGCGCAGGTGGTGAACGATGCGCGGCCGATCGTCGCCTTTGTCGGCAGCAAGGAGGATATCGCCCGCCTAAATGCGGCGCGCGCCCGCCTGTCCGAAACGATGCAGGGCGCGCCGTTCGTCGAACTGGTCGGCTACGCGCCAAAAGCCGACCTGGAGATGCAGCAGCAGACACTCCTCGCAAGCAAGGATCCGCCCGTGCTTGCGGTCCTCAGCGGCAGCCTAGATCGGCCACGGTTGGTCGGACCCGGGCCGGATCATCCCGTCACCGGACAGATTCAGCTGCTGCTGGAAACGGCGCGCCGGGCGCCGGACCTCGCAAGACGCGACGTGGAAGTGGTCAAGGTGGACAGCTCCGCCGCCTCGATGGCCGCACGGCGCTCGGTCACCGCGCACGGCATTCAGGCGCTGTTGTTCATGGTCACGATTTTGCTGTCCGGCATGCTTCTGTCGCAATTGATCGAAGAAAAATCGAACAAGATCATCGAAGTGCTGGCCGCGGCAATTCCGGTCGACGCCATTTTCCTCGGTAAATTGTTCGCGATGTTGGCGACATCCATTCTCGGCATCCTAGTCTGGACCAGTGCGGGTGCGCTCGCCATTGCGACCTTTGCGCCGCGCGGTCTCGACACCCTTCCCGACCCGGCGGTCGGCTGGCCGGTCTTCCTGCTGCTCGCGGTCGTCTATTTCGCGATGAACTATCTCGTGCTCGGCGCCTTGTTTCTCAGCATCGGCGCGCAGGCGTCCACGGTTCGCGAAGTGCAGACTTTGTCGATGCCGGTGACGATGTCGCAGGTGCTGGTGTTCGGTTTCGCGACGGTCGCGATCGGCTCGCACAACAGCCCGTTGGCGCTCGCCGCCGCCGCCTTCCCTCTGTCGTCGCCACTGGTGATGATTGCCCGTGCAGCCGAACTGCCGGAAATATGGCCGCACCTGCTCGCCGTCCTGTGGCAAGCCATGTGGGTGGCCCTGATCCTGCGCCTCGGCGCGAGCTTCTTCCGCCGCAATGTTATGAATTCGGGGCCTTCTCGCGGGCTGTTCCGGCGGCGTTCGCGCGCTTAGAGTCTGTTTTGGTAAGACGGCACCGGCCCTTACCCCCACCCGGCCAACCCATAGGATACACTGAGTGGGTTGGCCGGGTGGGGGTGAGGGCCGGTGCCGTCCTACGGACGCAAACTCTAACCGATCGCCCCGCGCGCGGCTTCCTCAAGCTGCGCCATCAACGCCCGGTGTGGGAACGGGCCATGGCTGATCCGCGCCACCCCGGCATTCGCCCAGTCACGCTTCGGCGGGGCGCCGGGGAAGGCGATTAGGTTGAGCGGCAGCGGCACCGCCTTCACGATCCGCTCGACCTGCCGCGGATCGGCCAGGCGCGGGACGAAGAAACCGCTCGCGCCCGCGTCGGCAAAGGCCTTGCCGCGCTCGATAACCTCGTCGAGCAGTGCAGCGTCATGCTCCGCCACCTTGAGGAACAGATCGGTGCGCGCGTTGATGAAAAAGGTATCGCCAACGGCTTTTCTCGCAGCGGCAATGCGCTTCGCCTGGAGCGCCAGTGGGTGCACGCCTTCACCGCCGATCACTTGATCCTCGAAGTTGCACCCGACCGCCCCAATCGCGGCAAGCATGGCCAGGTTCAGCCCGCCGGCTTCGGGTTCAACCGCATAGGCGCCTTCGAAATCGACCGTCACGGGAAGCTCGACCGCTTCGACGATCCGCGCCGCATTGGCGAGCGCGAAGTCCATCGGCACGCCTTGCCCGTCGGCAAAGCCGTGGGCGTCGGCGACCGGATGGCTGCCGGTTGCCAGCGCCGTTGCTCCGGCACGCACGACCGCGTGTGCACTGCCGACATCCCAGATGTTGTACAGGATGACGGGAGCGCCTGGGACATGCAGGGCTCGGAAGGCTTCGAATTTGCGGACGGCGTCGATCATGCGGCCAATTCTTTCATCGTCACGGAACGTCGTTGAGCTTCTGCGCCAGCGCATCGATACCGGCATCGGATGGCGGAAGCTCGCTCGCGGAGTAGCGCTCCTCGCGCTCTGCCTCCTCGGGCGATAACTCGCGAAAATATGAAATGGTCAAGCGACGGCCGAAGATTTCATCGCCGCGCACCCGCATCTCCGGCTCCGAATCCGCGGGCAGGCTGTCGCGGATCGTCTTGAGATAGGCGATCAACGTGTCCAGCGACGTATATTCGCTGATTTCGATA
>JBDSZD010000043.1:0-17903 GCA_039925325.1 Sphingomicrobium sp. | reverse complement strand
TATTTCCTCGCGCCGTTCGGGATCACCGGCGTGCGCTGGATCTTCGCGCATCTTGCCGTGCTGGCGATTGCCCTCACCTTCCTGCGCGCCCGGATGCAGGAATCGCAGCGCTGGGAAGCAAGCCAGGAGACCAAGCAAAAGGCCAACTGGCGAGAATTGTTCAGCCCGCGCTATTTGGGGTCGATGCTGTTCCTCGCCTCGATGTACGGCTTCTGGAATCTATGGGCGGGCTTCAACGGATTTTTCACGCCCTATCTGGTCCAACAGCACAACCTCCCGTCATGGGTCGGGACGCTGGTGCCGGCGAGTTATTTCCTGATCGGCATGATCTCGATCTTGGCGATCTTCATGACGCTGTCAGATAAGGTCAATCAGCGGCTGCTGTTCGGCATTTCGGCGGCACTCCACGTCATCGGCATGGCGATCATCGCGATCTTCGGCTTCACGCTGGAAATATACATCCTCCACGTGGTGATCATGGGCATCGCCGGCGGCTTCGGCGCGCAGAGTTTTTTCCAACTGTGGTCGGCCGAATTATTCCCGACCGCGATCCGATCGACGGCACAGGGGCTCGCGTTCGCGATCGTTCGCATCAGCCTGGGGATCTGGAGCTTCTTCGTACCGTGGCTCGCATCCTATGATTATGCGACGCTGGCATGGATCCTGACCGGCTTTCTGGTGGTGTCGGGTCTGGTCGGCTTCATCTGGGCGCCGCGCAACGAAGGCAAGTCGCTCGAGCAGATCGAGGACGAACGGCAAATGGAACCCGCGCATTCGCGATGATCGTGTTCGACGTTCATGATTATGGCGCCGTCGGCGACGGCAAGACGATGGACACCAACGCCATTCAGCGCGCCATCGACGCGGCCGCGCAGGCGGGTGGCGGAGCGCGCGTGTTGCTGCGCACGGGGCGAACCTATCTCATTGGCCCGCTGCAGCTGGCGGGCGGAATCGATTTTCATCTGGAGGGCAATGCGCGGCTTCGGGTCAGCGCCGATCCTGCGGACTATCCGGACGGTCAGCGGAGCGTGCTGCACGCGACAAGTGCGCACAATCTCACGATCAGCGGCACCGGCTCGATCGATGGCCGCTCACGCGAGTTCATGGAGCGCTTCGACGCGACCGACGAATGGTGGATCCCCAAACCTTTCCGGCCGCGCCTGCTGGTGCTCGAGGATTGCGCGGATTTACGCATCCGCGACGTGACGTTTCGCGAAGCGCCGAGCTGGACCGTGCATCTGGTCGGCTGCCGCCGCGTGCTCGTCGACCATGTGAAAATCCACAATCAGCTCGACGTGCCGAACTGCGACGGGATCGACCCGGATCATTGCCAGGAGGTCGAGATTCGCGATTGCCACATCATTTGCGGCGACGATGCGATCGTGGTGAAGGCCACCGCGGCGCATGCGCAATATGGCGGTTGCCGCAATATCCATGTGCACGATTGTGTGCTGGAGACGCAGGATTCGGGCCTCAAGATTGGCACGGAGACAGTGCAGGATATCCACGATTTGCTTTTCGAGCGCATCAAGATCGTCACCGGCTGTCGCGGCTTGTGCATCCAGCTGCGCGACCACGGCAATGTGCGCGATATCATCTTCCGCGATATTGAATTCGTGTCGCGCTATCATAGCGCGCCGTGGTGGGGCCGCGGCGAAGCGATCTCGTTCACCGCGATCCCGCGCAATGCCGAAACCAAGGTCGGGACCATCCGTAACGTGCTGGTGCAGAACGTCCGCGGGCGGGCCGAGAACAGCATTCGTATCGAAGCATTGGGCGGAGCGCGGGTCAGCGACATCACGCTCGACAATGTCGATGTGACGTTCGCGCGGACCACCAACTATCCCGGCGGAGTGTTCGACAATCGGCCGACCAAAGTCGTTCAGGAAATCGAGCCGCATCGCACGTCCGGGATCAACATCCGCCATGCGGATCGCGTCGCCCTCAAGCGCTGCAAGATCAGCTGGGCCGGCGTGCTGCCCGAACATTTCGGCCATGCTGTCGAAGCCATCGACGCACCCGGCCTGACGATTACCGAATTCACCGGTGTCGCGGCCCATCCTGAGCGGGACGAGCCGATCAAGATCAGCTGATTGTTCGCGTTTTTTGGCGCGACTACGACCGCCTGTTTACCATTCCCAATCCCTGACGGCCCAAATGCTGAGCACCGGGAACGCTTCCAACGGGGAGGAGGGAAGCGATCCCGGTGCCTTTGCGCGCGGCGGGCAGGCCGCGAGTTAGTAAGTGTACGCTACGCCCAGGAAGAATTGTCGTCCGGTGCGGCTGTACACGCGCTGCGACTTGCGGACCTTGCCGCTATATTGGTCGGCCGCCTGGTTGGTCAGGTTGAGCGCATCCGCCGTGATCTTGAGATTGCGGTTGATCTTGTACGATGCCGAGGCGTCGACGTTGAGCGTGGCGTAGCTGTAAAAGCCATCGGGCAAGGACGCCTTGAACGGTAAGGCGACCAGATAGGCCGACCGGTAGGCGCCGGAGACATGCGCCGAGAAGCGTTGATCATCATAGAACAGCGTCAGATTCACCGCGTGCGGCGAGACGTTGATGAAATCATCCTTCACCGTTTCCAGGGGTCTGGCGGCATTCAGATAATAAAGGACCGACGACTTCACGAAGGTATAATTCGCCGCGACGCCGAAATGCTGCAGCGCTCCCGGAAGGAAGGTAAACGGCTGTTGCACGTTGACCTCCAGACCCTTGATATACCCGCCGCTCGTGTTGCGCGTTCGCGTAACATTGTAGAGCGTGTTCGCGTCCTGCACCGGCGTAAGTCCGGCCAGCAGGCTGAGCGGCAGGCCCGTGTCCCCGAATGGCTCCTGACTAAACAGGTTCTGGATCATCGTTCCGATGTCCTTGTAGAACAACGCGACGCCGTAAAATGCGCCCTTCTGCGGATACCATTCAAGACTAAGATCGTAATTTTTGGCTCGGTAGGGATCGAGAAATGGATTTCCGATCGTTGCCGACTGCGCACCAAATGCCGTGTTTACAGAGCCGCCTGGACTCAGGGCCGTGAACCCGGGACGGGCCATGACCTTGGCGGCAGCGGCGCGCAGAATGAGGTCGGGCGTGATATCGAAGGCAAGGTTACCGGACGGTAGCCAATCCCTATAGCTGTTCTTGGCGGTCAGAAGCGTCGTGGCGGTGAGATAGCCAGTCGGTTCAACCTTGGTGTTGACGCGCCGCACGCCAACGTTGCCGCGAAGTCCATGGCCGCCGATGTCGAAATTGAAGTCGGTTTGCGCGTAAAGTGCGAGATCGTTTTCTTTGACCGTCCGGTTGCTGCCCAAAGCGGACGCAAATGTGGTTCGGAAGTCGCCAAATTGATTGCCGCAATTGCACAGCAATCCCAGGCCATCGATGTAGGCTTGCACGTCGGGAACAACGAATTCGCTGACAGACCCGCTCGGAAGACCAAGCGACCCTCCGAAATCTGTGGTCTCGCTCAGGGCCGCAAGGCTTGGGAAGCTCTGCGCGAACAACGCGAAGTTGAACGGCCGGTAGCCCGCGCAATTGGCAATCGAGCCCCCGGCGAGCGCCGTAGCGCTGCTCGCGCTCACCGTACAAGGCGAGCCGTTATTGCCGAACATTCGCTGTTCCTGGGTCGTGACGAAGTTAAACCGCTTCATCATGCCGCCGACTTTGAATGTGATGTTGTCGTTGAGGTCGTATTTGAAGTCCGCTGCGGCGGTCTTCAATGTGTTCTTGACCGTGGCATTCACGATCCGGATGTCCGGCGTCAGGCCCGTGCCGGCGTTGGTGAACGTCACCTGCGACGGGTCGGTGACATCGTAACCGTAGCTGATGGACGGTCGGCGAACATCGTCGCGCGAATCCCAGATATAATTGTTGCGGTTGAACGCGTCGTAGGAAACGAACACGTCCCACGGTTGCTTGAAGTTGGACCCGGAGTGGCCGACGCGGGCAACGAACCCGAGCCGATCGGTCAGCTTCTGATCCCAGGTCAGGCCGATCTGGTGGGTATCCGTGGTCGTCTTGCTGATTTCCTGGATATGCTTGATGTCGACATTGTTGAGCCGCATGTAATCGACCTGGCCATTCTCATCGACATTGACGTCCATGATCTGGGTGTCGACGCGTCCAGCGAACAGCGGAAAGGCCGTCGAGGCGCCGTTCACGTTGCGGTTGTTGGAAGCCAGCGAAAGAGCAAAGTCCCGCCGGTTCTGACTGAACCGGGAATAGACTGTGTCCAGAGTGACGTGAGTTGCATCGGACGGACGCCATTGAACTGCCCCGGCGAGTCCAATGCGGGTCTGATTCAGCTCGAATCGTCCCAATCCGGGGTTGCGAGGCAGGAAAATGTTCGGCTGGTTGATGGCCGCATATGCGGTCGGGTCGGAAGGCCGGCCAGAGAAGCACTGGTTAGCCGGTCGCCCGGCTCCGGTCAGCGAACCAGACAGCGCGTTCACGTAGGGAATGGCGGTGTTGATTACCTGGCTACCGGGCTGGCTGGCGATATCCACAGCCGTGCCGCAGAATCCGTTGAGTGCATCCGAATAATCAGACTGCGACGTGTCGCTGTAACCGTCTTCGGTTGCCCTGCGCTTGCTGAACGCGCCCGATAGCAGCACGCCCCAATTGCCGGACGTGGTGCTGATCAGACCTGCCACGCGCGGCGAAACACTCTTGTTGATGTCGTAATAAGCGCCTTGCACCGACGCTGCCGCCCGGAAGCCGGGCTTGTCGAACGGCTTGCCGGTCTGAAGGTCGATGGTCGCCGCAAGCGAACCTTCGTCCATCTCCGCCGACTGCGACTTGCTGACGGTCACCGCATTGAACAGCTCCGATGCAAAGGTCGAAAAGTCGAACCCGCGCGTGCGGTTGATGCCCGCGACTACGCCGAGCGTGGATCCGGTGGTTGCGGAGAATGCTTCGATGCCATTGAGCGTTGTGCGCACGAAATCGCCGCCAAGACCGCGAACGGTAACGTTGCGCCCTTCGCCCGCGTCGCGCGTGATCGACACGCCGGGGATGCGCTGGATCGACTCGGCCAGGTTGGCGTCGGGGAAACTGGCCATGTCGTCGGCCTTGATTGCGTCGACGATGTTGTTGGACCGCCGCTTGGTGTTGATCGCGCTTTCGAGCGCGGCGCGATAACCGGTCACGACGATTTCGCCATTTTCCTCGGGCTCGTTTGCGGCCGGCTGGTTCGCGTCGGGCGCTTCGGCCGCCGTGTCCGGGGTCGCAGCCGGCGGCGCGGTCTGCGCATCCTGCGCAAACGCCGCCTGTGGCATGACGATAGCGGCGAGCATGCTCGATCCGGCGATGATCGATGCGCCGAGCAGGCGCCCCCGAGTGAGCTTTGTGGTGTTAAAACGCATGTGTCTTCCCCCCCCTTCCGTCCGCCCGGCGCCATATCGGGCCGGTCAACGAGTTGTCCCGCATCCACGTTGTTGGCTGCGGAATCAGACGCCTCCTTTCCCGGAGGTCTCCCTAAGTTCCCATTTGTGACACGTGGTTTCAAATTGTAAAGTCCAAAATTAGCGCGTCTGTTTCACATAGTGCCACGGGATCGGTCGTTGCATTCGTGCAACGGGTCGCTGTGGGTGACGGTAGCGCTTTACCCGAACAGCTTGCCCAGCTGATCCATCAGCGTGATTGCCGACAGGATTCCAAACAGGGCCACGGCCCAGACCAAGGCCGCGACGCGATACCCCGCCGGTCTCAATTCGGGCGCAAGCAAGCGGCGATTGAGGACGATCAGAAGCGCGGAATAGATGAACATCATGAATGCCGCGACGCAGCCGGCAATCACCAGCAGGACGAGCGGCTGATCGAGCCCGCTTGCGATAATCGTCGATCCGGTCAGCACCAGCGCCCACACGATCGCGGCGTAGATGTGGCTTTCCCGGCCCCCGCGCCAATAGACGGTTCGGATCGTGTCGGCCGCAAGGCGGCTGGTGTAATCGACGATTCCCAGCGACGCGGCATAAAGCGAGAACGCGCCGACGCCCCAGAACAAGCGGCCGAACCAGGTGCCGACGGAGGCCGACAAGGCCACGCCTTCGATCTTGAGGAAGCTGATATCGCGCGGCAGGCCTTCCATGCCGGACAGGGTCGCGAGCGCCAGGATCGACGTAAACATTATTGTCACGAAACTGATCAAGACGAAGGTCGACAATTGCTCGACATTGGCGAGACGCCACCATTTCTTCCAGTGCGACAGGCTTTCATCAGTAACCTCGAAGCGCCAGCCGGTGCCGCTATGCGCGACCGGTTCCCCGGTCAACGGACTACAGATGCGCGGCGCATGCGCCCCCATTCCGAGTCCCTTGTCGCGGATCCAGTTGGACTGGCACAAATTCTGCCCGCCGCCTGCGCCTGCGTAGGCTAGCGCGCCGAGCAGCAGCGCCCAACCGAGTTCTTCCGATGGTATCCGGACGTTCGCCAGGCTGCCCGGCGTTTCCCGCCACACCTCCGCCGGGATCGCGAATAATGCGGCGACCACAACCAACCCCGCGACCGCCGCCACCTTCAGCATCTGCGCGGATTCAAGTGCGCGGTAGACGACCGGCGATAGCGTCAGGATGATTCCGATGGACAGCAACATGCCGATCGCGATCCAGCGCACGCTTCCCCCGACCAGGTAGGTCGTGAGCGTCGCCGCGCTGGTGACCCAGCCGGGCCAGAGGTTGGCGACGATCGCCAGGATCACGAAGAAAGCGCCCCAATGCCGCCCCAGCCGGCTGAAACCGGTCAGCACGGTCTCCCCCGTCGCCAGTGTGTAGCGCTCGATTTCCATGTTGATGAAGAATTGGGTGATCAGGCCGACGGCCGCGGCCCACACGAAGGCAAGGCCGACCTGGCTGGCAATGAACGGATAGAGAATGAACTCGCCCGATGCGAGCCCGACCCCGGCCGCGACGATTCCCGGACCGATGATCCCCCAGGTCGATCGCGGCGGCGCCGGTAGTTCGGCTACGCGCAACTCGTCCAGATTCTTTTTCGCCGCCATACCGCTCTCCCCCAAAGCGCTCGCTGCCAGCTTCAGGCCGCGATCTCAACCCACATCGGCGCATGATCGCTGGTTTTGTCCCAGCCGCGCGGGTTCCGATCGACGCCGGCGGCTTTCAGACGTGGCGCGAGCGACGTGCTCAGAAGCGCATGGTCGATGCGAATGCCCGCATCGCGTTCGAAGCTGTTCCGCCAATAATGCCAGAAGGTGTAGATCCTTTCGTCGGGGTGCAGCGCGCGAAGAGCGTCCGTCCAGCCCTGCGCGACAAGCTCGCCAAACTTCGCCCGCGCCTCGGGTGCAAACAGCGCGTCCTTGGTCCAGCGCTCTGGCTTGTACACATCTTGATCCGTCGGAATGACATTGAAGTCGCCGATCAGCATTGCCGGCACCTTGCTGTCGAGCAAGCTCTGCGCATGCGCGTGCAGCCGGTCCATCCACGCCAGCTTGTAGTCGAACTTCGGCCCAGGCCGCGGGTTGCCGTTCGGCAGATACAGGCAGCCAATGAGAAGCCCGCACACCGCAGCCTCGAGATAGCGGCTCTGCCCCTCGTCGGGATCGTCCGGCAATCCCCGCCGCGTTTCCACAGGCTCCCCGACGCGGCTCAGGATCGCGATTCCGTTCCAACTCTTCTGGCCGTGCCAGATGCTCGCATAGCCCGCGCCGGCGATCTCCTCTTGGGGAAAGTGTTCGCTTGGTGTTTTCAGTTCCTGCAGGCACACGATGTCCGGCTGGAACTCCCCGAGCCAGCGCAGCAATATCTCGAGGCGCGAGCTGATGCCGTTGATATTGTAGCTGGCGATCCGCAGCACGCGCTGTGCGGCTTTGGCCATCAGCAGTCTGAATCCTGCGCATCGCTGCGCTCGATCTGGATCGTGCAATGTTCGATCCGGAAGCGGTCGTGGAGCATCCTCCGCGCAAGGCGCAGCAGCGCGTCGCTCGACGCCTCCGGGGCGACGAGATGTGCAGTCAACGCCGTTTCGGTCGTGCTGAGCGGCCAGACATGGAGATGGTGGACGCTGCGCACCCCGTCGAGCGAGGCCAAAGCCTCCTCCACATCCTCCAGCTCAATCCCGCTGGGAACGCCGGCAAGCGACATCCACACCGCTTCCTTGAACAGCCCGAAACTGCCCCACAGGATCACCAGCGCGACGACGAGGCTCATCACCGGGTCGACCCACTGCTGGCCGGTGAAGAGGATGAGGACGCCGGCCAGCACCACTGCCGCGGACACGGCAGTGTCTGCGGCCATGTGCAGGAAGGCTCCCCGCATATTGATGTCATGGTGGCGGCCACGCGCGAACAGAAGAACGGTCGTCCCGTTGATAAGGATGCCGACGGCCGCAACGAGGATGATGGTCATGCCGTCGGCCGGCGCCGGGTGAAACAGCCGACGGATGGCTTCGGCGATAATCGCCCCGACAGCGAGCAGGAGGAGCAAAGCGTTGATCAGCGCCGCGAGGATCGAGGCCTTCTTCAGGCCGAAGGTAAAACGCGGCGAACGGGAGCGGCGCGCCATGGTCGCCCCTGCCCAGGCGACGATCAGCCCAAGGACGTCCGACAGATTGTGTCCGGCATCGGCGACCAGGGCAACCGAGTCCGCCATGAACCCGAAGATCGTCTCGACCACGACGAAGCCGAGGTTAAGCGCAATCCCAATCGCGAACACGCGGCCGTAGTCGGAAGGCGCGTGATGATGATGATCGTGCGAGTGTCCAGCGCCCATCGGCGAAACCTAGCCAGTCCGACCGTCCGATACAAACGTGGGCTCGCCGCTCCAAAGGTTCGGGTCGGCGCAGCACGGTTGCGATAATATATCATCAATCCTACTGGCGGCGCGTCATTCAGGGTGTGGGCAAGTAACCGATGAAAAGCATTTACTCGATCGTTGCACTTGCCGCGCTTTGGCCTGCTGCTCCGGCACTCGCACAGGAACTGCCAGCTCAGCGAAGCGCAAGCGATCAGCATCACGACCACCAAAGCGAGGAAATTGTCGTAACCGGCGTCAGGCGTCCGGCGGGAGATGTGCTCGGCGGCGTCTCCGTCCTCGACCAGGCGGACCTCACGCGTGAAATGCGGACCAGCATCGGGGAAACTCTGGCGCGGCAGCCCGGCCTGTCATCGACAGGCTTTGGCCCAACGGCGTCGCGACCGATCATTCGCGGACTTTCCGGCGACCGAATTCGCATCCTGACTGACGGCATCGGCAGTCTCGACGTCTCCTCGTCCAGCGCCGACCATGCCGTAGCGGTGAACCCGCTGACGGCGGAGCGAATCGAGGTTCTGCGCGGGCCTTCGGCCCTATTGTTTGGATCGTCGGCAATCGGCGGCGTCGTCAACGTGATCGACAGCCGCATTCCGCGCCATGAAGTGGAGGGAATGGTCGATGGGGACGCCCTGTTGTCCTATGGCACTGCCGCAAAGGAGCGGTCCGCCAACGTCTCCGTCAACGTACCGCTGACCGGACATTTCATCGGCCATGTCGATGCGAGCCGGTCCAGGAGCGACGACCTGCGAACCGGAGACTATCTGCTGTCGCGGGAGCTTCGCCAACAGGCAAGCGTCAGCCCGGTCGAGGAAGTGCGCGAGCTGGCGGACCTGAGAGGCAGACTTCAGAACACGGCGGCGCGGGCAACGGACATCGCTGCAGGTCTCGGCTATGTCGATGGACCGCTCAACATCGGCGCCTCGCTGTCGCGGCACACGGCACTATACGGCGTGCCGATCCGCTTTTCGCTCGATCCGGACGTGGAGGCCGAAGCTCCGCGAATTGACGTTCGCCAGACTCGCGGCGACATACGCGCAGAAGTGCCGCTGTCCGGCGTCTTCCGCCAGGTGAGGATGCGCGGCGGGATCGCCAAATACCGGCACGACGAACTGGAAGACAGCGGAGCGATCGGATCGAGCTTTTTCAGCCGCGGCGGCGAAGGGCGCGTCGAGCTGGTCCAATCGGACCGCTCTGGCTGGGGGGGCACCAGCGGAATCCAATATCTTCAGCGCAGCGTGCGCATCGAAGGGGTGGAAAAGTTCTTGCCGAATAGCCGCCAGCGCCAGGGCGGCCTGTTCACGATGCAAACCTTGGTTGAAGGACCGCTGCGGCTTGAAGGCGGCGCCCGGCTCGAGTCCAGCCGCCTGACCGCGCAAGCGGACGATGCGCTTGGCACGGCGCAGATGGCGCTCCGCTACACCACCGTCTCGCTGTCCGGCGGAGCGTCCTATGACCTGTCGCCCAGCTGGCGCGCTGGACTATCCGTGTCGCGAAGTGCCCGCGCCCCGTCGATTGACGAGCTGTTCGCCAACGGCCCGCATGCGGGTACTCAAGCATTCGAGGTCGGAGATCCCGATCTGGACCCGGAACGCGGCTTGTCGTTGGAGGCCAGCATCCGCCGCACTGCCGGCCCGGTGAAGCTGACCGCAAGCGCTCATCACACCAGTTTCTCCAACTTCATCTTTCAAGCGCCCACCGGCAGCGCGGAGGACGACCTGCCTGTCTATTCCTACCGTCAGGGCCGCGCCCGTTATTATGGATTCGAAGTGGAAGCCGAAGCGAAACTCGGCACCAGGTTCGGCGTCGATTGGGACGCCGAGTTCGTCGCCGATGCGGTGCGAGCGAAAATCAGAGCCTTCGGACCTGCCCCGCAGATCCCCCCGCTGCGGCTGATCGCGGCGCTCACCGGCGACATTGGCCGCTTCGACGGCCGGTTAGAAGTCGAGCGAGCCTTTGCCCAGCGGCGCACCGCGCCTCTGGAAACGGAGACGCCGGGCTACGCGCTGATCAATGCGGCGGTAGACTGGCATCCCGTCGGTCAGAAGCCCGAGCTAACGTTGTCCCTATCTGCCAACAATATCTTCGATGTGGAGGCGCGGCGTCATTCTAGCCTGCTCAAGGATTATGCGCCGCTTACCGGCCGCGATGTCCGCCTGTCGGCGCGGCTCGGCTTCTAAAGTCAAGGAGCGGCCCGGCCATACGGAGCCGGACCGCCCAGCCGCGATGCTCCAGAGGGGGCGGAGCGCAGCGGATCTGGTTAAAGGTCGATACCGGCGGCGATGGCCTCGAGCTTGCGGACCCGTTCGCGCAGGTCGGCGAGTTCAATCCGCCCGGTTGCGGGCGGTACGGTGCGCTCGCTGCAGCCCTGGCTCAATTCAAGGCGCTTGAGCTCCAGCCAGCCCTGCCAACCCTTGAGGGTCGCCAGACTGATCGTCCCGAAGCCGGCGAGGAGGCTCGCCGAGAGCACGCCCATCGTGATCGGTTCCATCATTTGTCCTCCCGAAGCGCTTCGATCTCGCGCGCCAGTTCGTCGTTCTGCTTATTGAGGTGGTGGTCGATCGCCATCATCCGGCGGTCGTTGACGTCGAGTTCGGTGCGCATCGCGTGGACCGTCGGCTTGCGCGTTGAAACGTCCCCCATCCGCTCGAACTCGCTCACGCGGCGGTTGCTGGCCGCGCCCCGCACCCGTTGGAGAGCCAGGAAGATTCCGACCACGGAATAGACGACCAGCGCCTGGACGAAGGTCATGGGCGTCAACAACGGAATGGCGATAAAGCCGATGCGGACGAACGTTGGATCCACGCCCATCTTGTCGCCAAGCATAGAGCAGACTCCCGCAAGCTTGGCGTCGTGGCGGTCGAGCGAATAGCGATACCGTTTGGTCATGTGAAACCTCCCCTCTTCAGTTCGTTCGAGCCGCGGCTGCGGCCTTCATTGCTTCGAGCTCGGCATCGACGGCCCCTTCGGCGCGAAGCTCCGCAATCTCCTCTTCCAGGCTGCGCGGGCCCGTCAGGGCCAGCGCGTCGGCGCGGCCTTCGGCGAAATCGGCGCGGCGCTCGAGTACTTCAAAGCGGCTGAATGCGTTCTCGGTGCGTGCGCCGTGCGTCAGTTCACGGGCCCGGGCGCGCGTCACCGCGCTTTCAAAGCGCATGGCGATGCTGTTCTGGCGTCCGCGCGCTTCGCGCAGTTTGCCCTGAAGCTTGGCGATGTCCACCTCATAAGTGCGAAGCATGGCGGTGAGCGAGTCCAGCTCCGCCTTCAGCTCGGCGGCCATGTTGGTTGCGCTTTGACGCTCCATCAGAGCGGCGCGGGCAAGGTCCTCGCGGTCCTTCGACAAAGCCAGTTCCGCCTTGTCGGTCCACACCAGTTGCAGCTCGTCGAGCCGGCCCAGCTGGCGCTGAATGTCCTTGCTGTCCGCGATCAGCCGGGCGGCGGAGGCGCGGACTTCGACCAAAGTCTCTTCCATCTCGTTGATGATTACGCGGATCATGCGCGCCGGATCATCCGACCGGTCGAGCATTTCGGTCATGTTCGCGGCAAAAATATCGCGGCTGCGAGACAGCAGCGGGCTCGCGAAGAGGCCGGACAATAGATCGAGCGGTTTGACCCGCTGCGCTGCGGGAGCCGCGACGACGATCATGCGCGAAGGCACGCGGTCGTCGATCGGCTGAAGATCATGCATAGGTGCGGACCTGCACCTGATCGACCGAGTGAGCCGGACCGATGGCTGCGCCAACGGCGATCGAGCTCATTAGGACCGATGCGAAAGCGGCGATCACGGTCGACATGATTTTCGACTGACCGGACATTGTATATTCTCCCTTTTGCTGGCCCGCCGTTCAATCGCGGGTCCATGCACCTCCTTATTCAAGTGCCGTGCCAATTGCAGAAATCCGCCAAAAAGCTTCGAGGTTGCACGTCGAAAGTAGAAATTTGGGAAAATGCGCCACCGGCATTTGGTAAAACGCGCCAACCCCTGTCGCTACCGGGTCGAGGGAACATCTTTTCCGCTTGGCGCTTCTTGAAGCCGAGAGATTTCATTCGAAAGGGTTTCGGAATGATCGGCAAAATCGCGGGCGCGTGGCTCGGCAACAAAGTCGCCGGCCGCAACAATGGCGCGAAGGGCGCACTTCTGGGCATCGGCGCGACGGCGCTTGCGCGGCGTGGATTTGGACCCCTCGCCGCCGGGGCGGCACTCGTGTGGGGCTTCAACAAATTGCGCGCACGCCGCGGCCGCGCGCCGAGCTATCCCTCCGATGCGTCGCCCGCATCGCCGGACGGCGCGGGCGTCTCGAAATAGGGCTCGACCGAACCCTTGAGCTTGACGGTCATCGGGTTTCCGAAACGGTCGCGGCTGCGTCCGGCCCCAACCTTGATCCAGCCTTCGGAGATGCAATATTCTTCGACGTTGGTCTTCTCCACGCCATTGAAGTTGATCCGCACCCCCTTGGTCAGGATCTCCTCATTGAAATGCGGACTGCGCGGGTCGAGCGACAGGCGGTCGGGAAAGGTTGGTTCGTCTGACATGCCGCGCGCCCTAGCTTCTGACGGTCCGCGAGGTCAACGCGCACCAGTTGCGGCTGGCGGCGGGCGAGCCTAAGCCGTGACCATGAACGACCGCATCAAAACAGATCGGTCCAACCGGCCCAATTTGAGTTTGCACGTACCCGAACCGCTGTTCCGACCAGGCGACGCGCCTGATTTTTCCGGAGTGGCCATACCTCCGGCGGGACAGACGCCGAGGCCCGATGTTGCAGCGCCAGCCGCGGATACGCACCCGCTCGCGTTGCAACTGATACGCGTGCTGGACGAAAATCATCGGGCGGTCGGACCGTGGGATCCGAAGCTGGAGCCCGACACCTTGCGCAAAATGCTGCGCGACATGGTGACGGTACGCATCTTCGACGATCGCATGTACCGCGCCCAGCGGCAGGGCAAGACCAGCTTCTACATGAAATGCACCGGCGAGGAGGCGATTGCGGTCGCCGCGGCCGCCGCTTGCGATTTCGAAGATATGCACTTCCCGACCTATCGCCAGCAGGGGCTGCTGATCGCGCGCGGCTACCCGCTGCTGAAGATGATGTGCCAGGTCTATTCGAACGCCGACGATCCGCTGCACGGACGGCAATTGCCGGTCATGTACTCGGACAAGGAATATGGCTTCTTTTCAATTTCCGGCAATCTCGCGACCCAATATCCGCAGGCGGTCGGCTGGGCGATGGCGTCGGCGATCCGCGGCGACAGCCGGATCGCGATCGGCTGGACCGGCGAAGGTGCCACCGCCGAGGGCGACTTCCACGCGGCAATGACCTTTGCGGCGGTCTACAACGCCCCGGTGGTGCTCGCGGTCGTCAACAATCAGTGGGCGATCTCGAGCTTTGCGGGCATTGCCGGCGGCGAGCGCGCAACTTTTGCGCAGCGCGGGGTTGGCTATGGCATCGCGAGCCTGCGCGTCGATGGCAATGACGCGCTTGCGGTTTACGCAGCGACCCGCTGGGCGGCCGATCGCGCGCGCTCCAACAACGGGCCGACACTGATCGAATATTTCAGCTATCGAGCGGAAGGTCATTCGACGTCGGACGACCCGACCGGATACCGGCCGGCGGGCGAAGCCCAGCAATGGCCGCTCGGCGACCCGATCGAGCGCCTCAAGGCGCATTTGGTCGGGCTTGGCGAATGGGACGAGGACCGCCACGCGGCCATGTCCGACGAAATTTCCGTCGACGTCCGCAAATACCAGAAGCAGGCGGAATCGATCGGCGTGCTTCCGGAACAGGGCTTCAACCGTATCGGATCGATGTTCGAGGATGTATTCGAGCATACGCCCTGGCACCTCCAGGAACAGCGCGAACAAGCCCTCGCCGAAGCGCGCGAATATCTGGGGCACGACGTCGAATGAGCGTCCGCAACATGGTCCAGGCGATCAACGACGGCATGCGCTGCGCGATGGAGCGCGACGACAGCATCATCGTCGCGGGCGAAGATGTCGGCTATTTCGGCGGCGTGTTTCGCGCCACGCACGGCCTGCAAAAAAGGTTTGGCAAGACCCGCGTATTCGACACGCCGATCAGTGAAAACGGGATTATCGGGACGGCCATCGGCATGGCCGCTTACGGCCTCAAGCCTGTCGTCGAAATCCAGTTCGCCGACTATATCTATCCCGGCTACGATCAGATCGTCTCCGAAGCCGGCCGAATGCGTTATCGCACCGCGGGCGAATGGACGATGCCGATTGTGGTCCGCTCGCCCTACGGGGGGGGCATCTACGGTGGCCAGACACACAGCCAGTCGCCCGAGAGCCTGTTCACCCATGTGTCGGGGTTGCGGACGGTGATCCCGTCGACGCCCTATGATGCCAAAGGCCTGCTGATCGCGGCGATCGAGGACCCCGATCCCGTCATCTTCTTCGAGCCCAAACGAATCTACAACGGCCCGTTCGACGGACATCACGACCGGCCGGTCAGCCCGTGGTCCAAACATCCCGCGAGCGAGGTGCCCGACGAATATTATACGGTCCCGCTAGGCAAGGCGGCGATCGTCCGTCCCGGGGAGGCGGTGACCGTGCTGGCTTATGGAACGATGGTTCATGTCGCGCTTGCGGCGCTGGAGGAAAATGGTGTCGATGGCGAGCTGATCGACCTGCGCACTTTGCTTCCGATCGACATCGAAACCATCGAGGAGTCGGTCCGGAAGACTGGACGCTGCCTGGTCGTGCACGAGGCAACGCGCACCAGCGGTTTCGGAGCGGAGCTGTCGGCGCTGGTACAGGAACGCTGCTTCTACCATCTCGAAGCGCCAATCATCCGCGTCGCGGGCTGGGACACGCCCTATCCCCATGCGTATGAGTGGATATATTTCCCGGGCCCGATCCGCATGCGGACGGCTTTGAAAAAGGTCTTGGAGGGCTAATGGCTCGCTACGAATTCAAGCTGCCGGACATTGGCGAAGGCATTGCCGAAGCCGAGATCGTCGCCTGGCACGTCAAGGTCGGGGACAGCATCGAGGAAGACCAGCAGCTCGCCGACATGATGACCGACAAGGCGACCGTCGAGATGGAAGCGCCGGTCGGCGGGACCGTGATCGAACTGGCCGGCGATGTCGGCGACTTGATCCCGATCGGGTCGGTGTTGGTGGTGATCGATACGGCGAGCGACGGGGCGGCAGCCGAGGTTCCGCTGGCCGACGGCGCGGTGGAGCCGACGAAGGCGATGGAGCAAGAGCTTCCGACGACGGCGACAGAACCTCCCCTCCCGAAATCGGGAGGGGATGAGCCGCGAAGCGGCGAGAGGGGAGGGCCTGTTGACGCTATGGTCGAGAAAACAGGCCCTTCCCCAACCCCTCCAGCGAGCGGGAGGGGAGAAACAATCCTCGCCTCCCCCGCCGTGCGCCAGCGCGCCCGCGACCTCGGCATCGACCTCGCGCAGGTGCGCACGAGCAGCGACCGCATCCGACACTCGGACCTCGACGCGTATTTGCTCTACAACGGCGGCTCAGTCGCAGGCCGCGGCGCCTCCCCCCGCCCCGACGAAACGACCAAAATCGTTGGTCTGCGGCGCAAGATTGCGGAGAATATGGCGGAGGCGAAGCGTCGTATCCCGCATTTCACTTTAGTCGAGGAATATGACGTCACCGCGCTGGAAGACACGCGCGCGATGATGAATTCCGACCGGGGCAGTCAACCCAAGCTGACGCTACTGCCCTTCCTCATCACCGCGATGGGCAAGGCCATCGCGGAATGGCCAATGCTCAATGCGACCTTCGACGATGAAGCGATGGCGCTGACCCGCCACGGTGCGATGCACCTCGGCATGGCGACGCAGACACCCGGCGGCCTGATGGTGCCGGTCATCCGCAACGCTCAAGGCATGAGCGTCTGGCAAATCGCGACTGAGGTGCTGCGTCTGGCTGAAGCCGCCCGCTCCGGCAAAGCCGCCCGCGACGAACTCAGCGGATCGACCTTCACGCTCTCAAGCCTTGGGCCGATGGGCGGCATCACATCCACGCCCGTGATCAACCGACCGGAAGTCGCGATCATCGCCGTCAACAAGGTCGAAGAGAAAGTCGTCGTGGTCGACGGCGAAATCGAGATCCGCAAGCGCATGAACCTGTCGCTGTCGTGCGACCACCGCGTCGTCGACGGCTGGGATGCAGCGAACTTCCTGCAGGCGATGAAAGCGCTGATCGAACACCCTCTGAGGTTGTTGAGCCAATGACCCGCGGCGCCCTATGCTGTGCGTTCGTGCTCCTCCTCACCTCATGCTCCGATCGTAGTGATACGGGCGATCATCCGCCATCGGCGCAAGCACGAAGCATTCTAGCTTCAGACCTACGGTGCCGGCCGGATTTCAGCCGCTTCACGAACGGCAAGTTGCGCAACGATGCGCGAACGCTGACAAACACGCTTGCTCTCGGGCCTGAAGGCGCACTCTGGAACGACATTCCACTGACCACTGATGAGGTGGAGATGTATCTTGATGTGATGTGGAAAATGCGGCCGGCACCGGCGCTGCAGTTTAAGATCGATCCTCGATCCGACTGCTCTGTTCTCATGAGCCTAATCGACCTGACTAAGCTCTGCACTCCTGAACGGTGCGCAGCGATTTGGGATCGCGTCACATCCGACATGCCGCGCTTTATCCGCATGTAGCATATCGTGCATCGCAAACACATGAACCTGTCGCTATCGTGCGACCGCCGCGTCGTCGACGGCTGGGATGCCGCGAACTTCCTTCAGGCGATGAAAGCGCTGATTGAACACCCGTTGCGATTGCTCTCGGCTTGAAGTTCCGACTGATCCTGCCGGGGCTCTACCTGCTGCTCGCCCTCTATTTCTGGAGGAGCTTCACCCGGATCAACCATGATGGCCTGGCCAATGTCGGCCTGATGCTGGCGACCGCGCCGGCAGCCATCGTCGGCTTGATCATCGACGCAATTATCGGCAGCAAAAACTTCAGCCTGCTCCCCACCGGCCACAATTATCTTACCGACCACGCGCTTTATTATGTGCCGGCGGTGGTGGCGACGGTGGCGCTTTTCTGGCTGCTGGGGCGAACCGTCGACCGCCGACGGTCCTAACGCCGCTACCCCCTGGCCGGTACGCAGCGCGCCTGCGGATCGTCGTCGTCACCTGGCCTTGCAACGACG
>JBDSZD010000042.1:0-4979 GCA_039925325.1 Sphingomicrobium sp. | reverse complement strand
GCGCCGGCATCGACGCGCTATGGTGCGGCGCCCGGAACGGCCGGCGGCGACGAATCCTGCCGCCGATGAGTTCACCGGCAACCGACGCCACCATCGAGACTTCGAGCGCTTCGGACGGCTCCAGCGGCGGCAGAATGCCGGGCAGGCAGGCCGCGAGCAGCGACTTGCCCGCGCCGGGCGGGCCGCTCATCAGCAGATTGTGACCGCCCGCCGCCGCGATTTCCAACGCGCGTTTGGCCACTTCCTGTCCTTTCACCTGCGCCAGATTTGGCCCACCGCTGGGCGGTTCGGCCTCAACTGCGGGCGGCTGCGGCAGCAAGGTGGTGCCGCGCAGATGGGCAAGCAGCGCCAGCAGATCCGGGGCCGCGAGCACTTCCAGCTGGCCCGCCCACGCTGCCTCGCTGCCTTGTGCTGCGGGACAGATGAGGCCCTTGTCGATCGACGAGGCGTGGATCGCCGCGAGCAGGACGCCGGGCGACACCCCGATCCGTCCATCCAGCGACAATTCTCCAACCGCGACATAATGCGACAGGCTTTCCGCGTCCGCCGCCCCGATGGCGGCTAGCAGGCACAAAGCGATCGGAAGATCGTAATGCGAGCCTTCCTTCGGCAAATCGGCCGGCGACAGATTGACGGTGATCCGCTTGGGCGGCAGGGCCAGTCCGATCGCCGCCAACGCCGCGCGGACCCGTTCGCGGCTTTCCGCCACCGCCTTGTCCGCCAACCCGACGATGACGAAGGCCGGCAAACCGGAGGACAATTGCACCTGGACCTCGACCGGTCGCGCCTCGAGCCCAAGATAAGCGACAGTAGCGACGGTGGCGGTCATTCAGGCCGCTCCGCCGCTATGCGGCCAATATTGAGAGTCAGAAATCCCCCTAGCTCGGCTCGCCGGTGCTAACCGTGCGTCGGCCACACGGCAAGGTGCCTTGCACCCGACCGCGCGCGCGGCCACATGAGGCTGCATGTTGACGCGCGACCAGTGGCGGGAATTTCGGCAAAGCAAACCAGTTCGGACGGCCTCGTTCGTGGCGGGCCTGCTGCTGATGCTGTTGGCCTTGCCGGTCGGCGCTTTGCCTGGCCCGGGTGGAATCTTCGTCTTCGCCGCCGGACTGGCGCTGACGCTCAGGAACAGCGACTGGGCCAAGCGGCAATATGTCCGGTTCAAGCGGTGGCAGCCCAAGGCCGGACACTGGATGGACTGGGGATTGCGCCGCAGAAGCCACCGCCGCCGCGAAGAGCGGCGCAAGGCGCGGGCCGTGGCCAAGCAGGCAAAGGCGATCAGCGAGGCGGAGATGGCCGCCCTCATCCCGGACCTGCCCGGGCAAACGGTCGATCAATGGAAGGACAAGCACGGTTCAAAGAATTGACTTTGGCGACCGTGGTCGGTAACTGCCCGTCCAACAGCGGCTGCCGATTGGCGGCCCTTTTTCTTTGAACATTAGGGCATGAGCGATGAAGCGCACTTTTCAACCGAGCAACCTGGTCCGCGCGCGGCGTCACGGGTTCCGTCACCGCTCGGCGACAGTCGGCGGCCGCAAGATCCTGAATGCTCGCCGCGCCCGCGGCCGCAAGAAGCTCAGCGCTTAGTCACGCTACGCAAACGTTCGGATTTTCTTGCTGCGAATGCCGGACGGCGCGCGGCGATGCCCGGCTTCGTTCTGCTCGTGCGAGACCGCAAAGACGCCGACACCATGATGCGCGTCGGCTTCACCGTTACGAAAAAAGTCGGCAATGCGGTCGTGCGCAATCGCATGAAACGGCGCTTGCGTGCGCTTGCCTGCGACATCATCGCCGCGAACGGCTTTCTTGGTTCGGACCACGTGTTGATCGGTCGCTCGAGCGGCATCGAGCGGGATTATGCAGCGCTTCGGCAGGAACTCGGGCGCGCGCTCGACAAGCTCGCCCGGTGACGCGGCTCCTGATCCTGATCGCCAGAGGCTGGCAGCGCGGACCGTCCAAAGTCCTGCCGCCAAGCTGTCGCTTCACCCCCAGTTGTTCGGCCTATGCGATCACCGCATGGACGCGCTATGGCGCGCTCAAGGGCAGTTGGCTGGCGACCAAACGCATCTTGCGCTGCAACCCCTGGGGCGGGCAGGGCCATGATCCAGTTCCGTGATCAGGCCGGTTCAATGACGAGGATCGATTTTAAGTGACCGACAACAGGAACATGATCCTCGCTATCGTGCTGAGCGCGCTCGTGCTGCTCGGCTGGAGCGCACTTTCGGAGCGGTTCTTCCCGACCGCAGGCCCGCAGACCGTCAAGATCGAGAACGGGAAGGCAAAGCCTCTGCCGCAACCACGAGCCGACCCGACGGCCGATACCCCGGTCGCACTGCGCAACCGCGATGTCGTGCTTGCATCGACTCCGCGGGTGCGGATCGAAAGCCCGAGCCTGCAGGGGTCGATCAACCTCAAGGGCGCGGCAATTGACGATTTGACTCTCGTTCGACAGCGCGAAGGCGTGGGCGCCAACACGCCTCCGGTCCGATTGCTCTCGCCGGCCGGCGCTCCGGCAAGCTATTTCGCAAGCTTCGGCTGGATTGGCCAAGGGGTTGAAGCGCCTCCGTCCGACGCGGCCTGGACCGCAAGCTCGCCGGTGTTGACTCCGGAGCGGCCCGTGACCCTCACGTGGATGGGGCCAACCGGACAGCGCTTTCAACAGACGATTGCGATCGATCGCAATTATCTGTTCACCGTCCGTCAGCAGGTCGTGAATGCGTCCGCCAATTCGATCGCGGTCCAGCCCTACGGCCTGGTCAATCGCTCGGCCAAGTCGCCGGACCCAGATACATGGACAATGCACGTCGGGCCGATGGGCGTATTCAACCGCGTCGCCAATTATGACATCAACTGGGACAGCCTCGACGAGGCAGCGGGCGCGGGCAAGCGCTTCAGCAGCAGTGGCGGTTGGCTTGGCTTCACCGACAAATACTGGCTGACGGCCCTCGCTCCGGCCGGCGAAGCTCCGCTCGACATCACGTTCCGCAAGACTCCGTCCGGCGCCTATCAGGCCGACTATGCGCGCCAGCCGGTGATCGTGCCCGCGGGAAAAGCCATCACGACCGAGACCCGCTTCTTCGCCGGCGCGAAGGAATATGGCCTGCTTAAGGATTATCAGGAAGCGGGCATCCCGGAACTTGCGCGAGCGATCGACTGGGGCTGGTTCCGCTGGTTCATGATCCCCATCTTTGGCCTGCTCAACTGGCTGTTCCTCCATCTCGGAAATTTCGGCTTTGCGATCATCTGTCTGACTTTGATCGTCCGACTGCTGCTGTTCCCGGTTGCGCAGAAGCAATTTCAGTCGATGGGTGCGATGCGCAAGATGCAGCCCAAGCTGAAGGTGCTTCAGGAGCGCTACAAGGATGACAAGCCCAAGCTTCAGCAGGAAATGGTGAAGCTGTACAAAGACGAGAAGGCCAATCCGGCCGCGGGCTGCCTTCCGATCCTGCTTCAGATCCCAATATTTTATGCGCTCTACAAGGTGCTGCTGGTCTCGATCGAAATGCGCCATCAGCCGTTCGTGCTGTGGATCAAGGATCTGTCCGCGCCCGACCCGATGACCCCCATCAACCTGTTCGGCCTGCTCGACTTCACCCCGCCGCATATGATCGCACTCGGCGTGCTCCCGATCCTCCTTGGAATCACCATGTGGATGCAATTCAAGCTCAACCCGGCCCAGACAGATCCGGTCCAGCAGCAGATTTTCTCGTTCATGCCGTGGGTGATGATGGTGGTCATGGCCCCCTTCGCGGCCGGGCTGCAATTGTACTGGGTGACCAACAACATCCTGTCGATCGCGCAGCAATGGTGGTTGTACAAACGGTACGGACTGGACAAGCCGCTGGCCGATCCGGCGACGACTTAATGGTCGACGATCCGGATAATATCGAACGCGCGCGCAAACTGTTCGCGGGACCGATCGAATTCCTGAAGTCGGCCCCGAGCTTGCAATTCCTGCCCGATCCCGAAGTGCCGGAAATTTCGTTTGCCGGCCGCTCGAATGTCGGCAAAAGTTCGCTGCTCAATGCGCTGACCAATCGCAAGTCGCTCGCGCGGACCTCGAATACACCCGGTCGAACCCAGGAACTGAACTTCTTCGACGTTGGCACGCCGCCGCAAATCCGTCTCGTGGACATGCCTGGCTATGGCTTCGCTGAAGCGCCCAAGGACATGGTCAAACGCTGG
This sequence comes from Sphingomicrobium sp., assembly GCA_039925325.1. Classification (GTDB taxonomy): domain Bacteria; phylum Pseudomonadota; class Alphaproteobacteria; order Sphingomonadales; family Sphingomonadaceae; genus Sphingomicrobium. Next base: position 791 of record JBDSZD010000042.1, on the reverse strand, counting down.
CGCTTCCTGGTGAACGATTATCTGCGCGGCCGCGCGGTGCTGAAACGCGCGCTGGTGCTGGTCGATTCGCGGCACGGCCTCAAGCCCGTCGATCATGAGATCATGACCATGCTCGACGGTGCGGCGGTCAGCTATCACCTCGTCCTGACCAAGAGCGACAAGATCAAGCCGAGCGAACTTCCCAAAGTGCTGGAGCAAACGAGCGCCGAAGCCGCAAAGCACCCGGCCGCCCACCCGCACATCTTCACGACGTCCGCGGAAACGGGTAGCGGCATCGCGGAACTGCGCGCCGCCATCCTGGATGCCGCAAGCCTCTGAGGAGCATCGCCCTTGCTGAAGTTGATCATCGGCAACCGCGCTTATTCGAGCTGGTCGTTTCGCGGCTGGCTTGCCTGCAAGCAATCCGGCGAGGAGTTCGAGGAACTGGTGGTTCCGATGTTCGACGCCGATTGGGAGAAGCGCCGCGATGGCGACGAATTCGCTCCGTCACTGGGTAAGGTTCCGATCCTGTGGGACGGCGACTGCGTGGTGTGGGACAGCCTCGCAATCATCGAGTTCCTGGCCGACCGAACTAGTCGGGACTTGTACTGGCCCGAGGATCCCAGCGCGCGGGGCATGGCGCGGTCGATGGCGGCGGAAATGCATTCGGGCTTTGCCGCGCTTCGGCGCGAACTGCCGATGAACGTGCGCAAGAGCTTTGCGACCAGGGAATTTGACGACGACGTGATCGCGGATATCAACCGCATCCTGCAGCTGTGGGCGCAGGCACGGGCGCGATTCGGAGGCACCGG
>JBDSZD010000041.1:0-17356 GCA_039925325.1 Sphingomicrobium sp. | reverse complement strand
GCGCTGAGCGAACGGCGGCCGTCGGACATTGAACCCTGCGGGGCATCGAAAATGTAGATGATGTCGAGATCCGAAACATGCGTGAGCGATCGGCCCGCCAGACGGCCGAGACCCAGCATCAGCAATTCGCCGCTTTCTATGGTCCCGTGGGTCTCGCGAAACTCGGCCTCGGCAATGTCGGCAAGCGCAACCAGCGTACCTTCCGCAACATCGCTATAGCCCACTGCAACTTCGAGCGCGTCCGCTTCTCCTGCCAGGAGCTGCACCCCGAGCGCGAACCGCCGTTCGTTGACCAGCCGCCGGGCCTTGTCGAGCGCCCGGTCGTATTCCTCGCCGACCATTGCCAGCCGGACCCGCTCGGCAACCGCTTCGGACGAAGCTGGAAGCTCGAAGCTGCTTTGATCGATCAGTCCATCCAGAAGATCCGGACGGGCAGCAAGCTGGTCGGCCAGCAGCGGGGCGTGCGACAGGATCGCCACCAATTCGCTCGTGAGCGCAGGCCGCGCCTCAAGCAGGCGAAATAAATTGACCCCGCTTGAAAGTCGCTCGACCACGTCCGCAAAGCGATTGAGCGCCTGTTCGGGGTGGGGCCCGCCCGCGATCGCGCGCATCATCCCGGGCAGCATCGCTTCGAACGCCGATCGCGCGGCCGCGGAGCGCAGCGCGCGCGCTTTGCCCCATCGCCATTCTGCGATCCGCGCAGCCGGTTGCTCGACATTTTCGAACCCCATCGCGGACAGTTCCAGACGCAGCACATCGGGATCGCTCGATAGATGCTCATCTTTTTCCGTCACGAGCCGATCGAAGCGGGCGCCGACCGCAATCACGTGTGGTTCCAGCATGTCGAACAAAGCGGCACCGTCTGCGACCCCATGCAGCCGCGCTACTTCGTCCAGCGCAGCCACGTCCTTCGGCAGGCGATGGGTCTGTTGATCTGCAACCATCTGGACGCGATGCTCGATCGTTCGGAACAGGCGGTAAGCATCGCCGATCTCCCGCGCAGTCTCCGCATCCATATGACCGGCCTGCTCGAGAGCTTTCACCGCGTCGAGTGTCGCGGGCGTGCGCAGTTCGGGCTCGCGGCCGCCGTGAATGAGCTGCTGAACCTGAGTGAAAAACTCCGCCTCGCGGATTCCTCCGCGGCCGCGCTTGAGATCGTAACCAGGTCCGAACGCCTGCACCTGTTCATAATGGTCGCGGATTCGAATGCTGACCTGCCGGATCTCGTCGATTGCGCCGAAGTCCAGCGAACGCCGCCACACGAACGGTGAGATGGCATCGAGAAAGCGCTGGCCCAGTTCGAAATCGCCGGCACAGGCCCGCGAACGGATGAAGGCCGCACGCTCCCAGGCCAAAGCACTGGATTCGTAATATGATATGGCCGCGTTGAGAGACAGCGCGATCGGTGTCGCTTCCGGCGATGGGCGCAAGCGAAGATCGACTCGCGCCGCATAGCCATGTTCGGTTCGCGACTGCAGGAGATCGACAAGACGCTTGCCAACCCGCACCGCAGCTTCGCCGGGGTCGTCGCGTCCCCGCCGCGGCAACCGGTCAGGATCGAACAGCAGTAACAGATCGACATCGGACGAATAATTCAGTTCGCGGCTCCCGAGTTTCCCGAGCGCAATGACCGCGAACCCTTCGGGCACAGCGTCGGGCACACGCTCAATCAAGGCCGCCTCGACCGACCGATGAATTGCCGAATCCGCAAAATCGGATAGCGCTCTTGTGACCTCCTCAAGGCCAAGTTCGCCCGACAGGTCGCCAAGCGCCACGGCAAGCGCCAGGCCCTGCCGCTGACGACGGAGTTCGACTCCGACATTATCCGCCTTGGCGCGAAGGGATTCCTCGATCGCGGCACGTGCCCCGCTTCTGCTAAAAGTGGCCACCAGATCGGGGCGCGCCTGCATCGCCTCACGCAAAAATGGCGCGTGCTTGCGCGCTCGCCCGACTGCGGCAGCGCGTTGATTCGTTTCGAGTTCAGACGTGTCCACGTCGATCCATTAACCTAAAAATGGCGCAAACCTTGAAACTTCCCTGGGCTTTCGCTCGTTTGGTGGGCAAATGAATTCAGAGCGTCAAACCAAGGTGGTGTCGGAAGTCAGCATGGATCGTAAAATTATCCGCGTCGATATTCCGCCTGCCCATGCCGGCATTACGGCCGCGCTTCGCCGTGCCTTTGAGGCCGGCGCATCCGAGCCGTGCGACCGCGACTTTGCGGAGCTCCTCCGCAGGCTGAACTAATCGAGGGCTCGATCAGCCGGCGCGACTCCCGGCTCGCTTATCGATGGTCCCGACTAAGTTCTTCGACCTCGCCCATAATCACCTGGAGCGCAGACCGATCCGGATCGGTCTTGTGCTGCCTGCGCGACGGCAATTTTCCGCCCGTGAGCAGGCCTTCAAGCGCGACGCGCCCGCGCGCGACCCGGCTTTTGATCGTCCCGACGGCGCAGCCGCAGATTTCGGCAGCTTCTTCATAGGCGAAGCCGCCGGCTCCAACGAGAATTAGCGCCTCGCGCTGAGGTTGCGGCAGGTGCATCAGTGCGCGCTGCATGTCGCCAAGCTCGATATGGCGGTCCTGACTCGCCGGTGCAGCCAGAATTTTGGCCGCCGTGATGTCATCCCACTCGCCCTTGAAGCGCGCCCGCCGCATCTGGCTGAGAAACAGGTTGCGCAGAATGATGAAGGTCCAGGCGCGCATGTTCGTGCCTGCCTGGAAGCGCTTGCGTGCCGCCCACGCCTTCAGCAGGGTTTCCTGCACCAGGTCGTCGGCAAGATCGCGGCTTCCGGACAGCGACCGGCCGAAGGCGCGCAGATGCGGGATCACGGCGGCGAGCTGATCCTTAAAATCTGGATCGGACAGCGGCGTCGGTTCGAACGGAACCTCGTCCTGCGCGTCTTCATCATCGTCGTCGATGTCAGCCAAACTCATCCCCACCCAGTTACCGGCGCGCCGCATGGGCAGCCCCCGTGTCAGTATCGTCGGCAATTGTGACAGTAGCTAGCTTAACCAGCGGAAAACAAGATCACGGCGAAAATCACCACCACGAGCACCAGCCCGACACCGAGCACATAGCGTGTGACGTGCGGGGTTGAGCCCGCGCGCGCTTCCGTCGTCGTCAGATGCTCTTCGTGTTGGTCGACCATTAAGCTCTCGTCACAATATCAACTTGTCGCGCTAACGCAGCGTGGCGGAGCATGTTCCTTACGGATTCTAGACCGCGGGGACGGTCGCAGCATCGAAGAACAGAGCCTGCGCGATGGCGGCTTTGACCGTCGATCGCTGAAACGGCTTGGTAATCAGGAACGTCGGCTCGGGGCGGGTTCCGGTCAGCAGCCGCTCGGGGAAGGCGGTAATAAAGATCACCGGCACCGAGAATTCGGCGAGAATGTCCTTTACCGCATCGATCCCGCTCGAATCATCTGCGAGCTGAATGTCCGCGAGGACGAGTCCGGGCGGGTTCTGCCGCGCCTGGGCCACGGCTTCATCGCGCGTGACTGCAACGCCGGTTACATTGTGACCCAAGTCACGGACGATCGTCTCAATGTCCATCGCGATGATCGGCTCATCCTCAATGATGAGGACGTCCGCGAGCGTCTGCCGCTCGATTTCGGCCAGCGCCTCGGCAACCAGCGAATCGACGTCCGCCGGACTTGCCTCGATCAGATAGCCAGTGTCCTCGGCCGAGAAACCTTCGAGCGAGGTCAACAACAGCGCCTGCCGCGACAGCGGCGTGATTCGCGACAGCCGGGCCTGCGCAATGCTTTCAGCTCCGCCATAGTCCCGCTGCGGTTCCTCGCCTTCCTCGATATTGGCCGTCGACCAGATCGCGTGAAAGGTGCGGTAGAGGCCGAGCCGCGGATCAACGTCGCGCGGAAAGTCTTCGGGACTCGCCACAATCGCTTCCAACGCCGCTCGAACGAAAGCATCTCCATGCACTTGGCTGCCTGTCAGTGCGCGCGCGTAGCGACGCAGGAATGGCAAATGCGGCGCGAGTTCCTGGCCAAGCGACATAAGTGAGGGGTCTCCCGTGTAGCAGAACTTGAATGCGGCCCTCTTTGAGGGTGCGGTGACTTTTTGCAACCCTGGAAGGAAACGACCGATCGGTCCGACTTCGCTCTCCCCCGCAGAATTGTGTGACGCTGGAACAAAGCACGAGCCATTTGGTTTCCATCGCGCCTGAGGCGAATTGTCGGAACCGTTGCGACGGTCCCGCCACCTCCTCTCACCCAAGTGCGTCCCGTGCGGGCACAAAGTGAAAGCGGCCAGTTGCGAATGGAAACCTGCTGAGTATGAGGCGCGTTATCCGCGCGAGGGGGACGAGAGGTTGAGTGAAAAACAAGACAGCGAGTCGCAGGAGGCAGGCGGCAACAGCCCGTCAGCAAACGGCGCGACTGGCAAACGGAGTCGGAGAAAGCCAGCCGCCGATGTCGGTCGGGCGCTGCGATCCGTGTATGATGATACCGTTCGCGAAGCCGTACCTGACGATTTCATGGACTTGCTTGGCAAACTCAACTGAGCCGCTCGCCGGGAAGTCGGCGAAATGAGCAGTGCAGCTTCCCGCTGGTTCGGCTCCTTCCCAACAGCTGCAAAACTTCTTCTGATTCTGTCCGCAGTCCTTCTCCCGATCGGCATCGGACTCGTTTATGTCGCTTCAGAAGAGATCCGCAAGGCAGATGTCGCCCTGCGGCGAAGCGCTGAGGATCAGGCCCGCGCCGCGACTCGTTCGATCGAGAGTCTGATTGCGCGCAATGCGCTTGCGCTTCGGGTTGTCGCCAACGCTGCGCTGGCGAGTGGGCCTGTGGGTAGTTGCGACCGCGTTCGGCGCTCGCTTACAATTGCACCGGCCATCGGGCGCGACTTCGAACTGGCGGACGTCGATGGGCGGCCGATCTGCACCAATGGGGCAATTGCCGGGACGGGTGAAATGCCGCTCGTGGCAGCCGGTGCTATTCGGTTGCGGGTGGCGCCGAACCAAGACGGCATAATCTTCCGGGTCGGCGTCATTGGCGGGATGGCGACGGGCGCGCTCGACAGAAGGGAAATGCGGGCGGCCGCTGCTGGAGAGGATGACGGAATTTTTTCGCTGGTGATTCGCGACGCCGAGCGCGACCTCGAAATCATCCAATTGGATCAGGCGAAGCTTGAGGGGGGACGCACGGCTTACGCCAAGCTGGCTATGGGCAATGGAGATCTGACCGCAGAGATCGGGGAATGGATTCGGCGCGTGACCGTTGCGGATCGCCTGCTTCTGCTGATGCCGGTTTTGATGTGGATCCTGGCAGCACTTGTCAGCTGGCTGCTGGTCACCCGTTTGCTCATCCGCCCGCTCAAGCTCCTCCAGCGCGCGGTGGTGCAATATGAACCTGGTCGACCGCTCGACCCGGCACGCAATCTCGGGCCGGCGACGGAAATCCGCGAACTTCGTGATGCCTTCGCGCGCGCCTTCGCAAGGGTCGAGGAGTCGGAGCACGAAATGTCCTCAGCGCTCGACGGTCAGCGCCGGTTGGTCCGCGAGGTGCATCACCGCGTGAAGAACAATTTGCAAGTCGTCGCCTCGCTGCTCAACATCCAGGGGCGAAGCGCGCCCACCGTCGAAGCACGGGCGGCCTATTCAGCGATCAGTCGACGCGTCAGTGCGCTATCCATCGTGCACCGAAATCATTTCGCGGAGATGGAGGAGAATCGCGGGATTGCGCTGCGCGCGCTGGTCACGGAACTGGCGGCGGAGCTGCGCGCCGGGGCACCCGACGAAGCGCGTGGACTGATAATCGAAATGGAGCTCGACAGCGTGAACACCACTCAGGACGTCGCGGTTGCGGTGTCGTTCCTCGTTACCGAGATCGTGGAATATGCCATGCTCCACCGGCCGCACGATGCCATCGAAGTTTCTCTCCGCCGAACCGGGGACCTGACGGCTCGTCTGGCGATCAGCAGCCCGGTCCTCGTGCCCGACGACGAAGCGCCACCCGGAGATGAACCGCGACCCGGAAAGGTCCAGTTCGAACGGATCTTGGCCGGCCTTGCCAAGCAGTTGCGCTCCCCGATGGAGCGCAGATTGGGCCGTTATTGCGTCGATCTGCCGGTCTTCCCGGCAACCTGACCGAAGGTCGTTACGGCTCCGCCAAAAAAAATGAGGGATTACGGAACCGCTTCGAAATTTAGCGCGTTGAGCAGTTCGGATAGCGACTTTTGCCCCCCCGCTCTCGCTATCCGATTACATGGGCCCGGAACCGCCAACCCTCCCCCCCCCCGGTGGCGCTTCCGGGTCCTCACTTTTTTCAGCATCTGAAACTGAGTGAGCGGCCTGTGCGGCCTTGCGGCTGCGGCGCCAGTGGGTGAGGCGAATGGCAAGAATCGCGAATTCGTAGAGCAGGTACAAAGGCACCGCGAGCATGATCTGCGACACGGCGTCGGGCGGCGTCAGGACAGCCGAAACCGCGACTGCACCAACGATTGCGTAGCGCCGCGATTTGCTGAGCTGCTCGCGCGTCACCAGTCCTGCCCGTTCCAGAATCATAAGCACGATCGGAAGCAGGAACGCTACGCCGAACCCGAACAGGAAGCGGGTGCAGAAGCTTAGGTAATTGCCGACTCCGGGCAGCGCTTCCTGCTGGATGCCGCCGATATTACCCTGGTAGCCGAGCAGGAAATGCAGCGCCCACGGCATCGCAAGATAATAAGCGAAAGCCGCCCCTCCGGTGAAAAAAACCGGTGTCAGCATCAGGAACGGAAGCAGCGCCCATTTCTCCTTGGCGTAGAGCCCAGGCGCGACGAACCGCCAGATCTGGGTTGCGAAGATCGGAAAGCCGAGCATCAGTGCGGCGAACAAGGCGACCTTCACTTCGACGAAAAAAGCCTCGAACACATCGGTATAGATGACCTTGCCCTGTCCCGCTTGGAGCAAGGGTTGGACCAGAAAGCCGAAGATCGTTCGCGCAAAATACATGCAGCCGAAAAACAGGACGACCAGCACCGCCACGGAAAAAAGCAGACGCTTCCGCAGCTCGATGAGATGTTCGAGCAGCGGCTGCTTGCTGTCGTCGATATCTTTCACGGCAATTCGCGCTGTTCGGACGGAAGCTCCGCTGGATCGGACGAGGGACCTTCAGGAACCGGAAGAGCCTGCGCGTCGGACGGACTGTCGGCTACAACCACCGGCGCATCCAGCGCCGGATAATCGCGCATGATGCGGTCATTTTCCTCGCGCCACTTGCGCTCCATTTCCTCGAGCTCGGCTTCGCGGATCACCGATTCGATCCCCGAGGTGAAATGGCGCGCCATGCCGCGGACCTTGCCGACCCAGCGGCCGACCATTCGCATCGTCTGCGGGAGTTCTTTGGGACCGATGAACAGCAGCGCCGCGATCGCGACGATGATGAGCTCGGTGGAATCGACACCGAACATCGGCGGCCTTTCAGTTGCGGCTAGCGCTGGATGTCGTCGTTTTCCGGCGGAATCGGGTCGGCGGTACGGCGCGGGGTGACATCGATCGGCTCGCTGGTGGAACGGGGAAGGTGCCGCTGCTGCTCGTGCTCGCGTTCCTTTGCCTTGGTATCATCGTCGTCCGACATGCCTTGCTTGAAGCTCTTCAAGCCCTTCGCCACGTCGCCCATCATTGCGGAGAAGCGGTTGCCACCGAACAGCAACAGAATGGCGACGCCGAGAATAATCCAGTGAATGAGGCTGAAACCGCCCATGAGCTTGCACTCCAATATATGCTTGGGCGCCCTCTTAGTCTTCCTCGTCGCCGCTTTCCAGTTGCAGTTGACCGAGCGACTCCATCATCGCCTCGTCGAGCGGATCGAGCAGTCCAGCCGCCTTCAGATCCTCGATCCCCGGCAGATCCCGGCGCGACCCGAGACCGAAATGGGTCAGGAATTCCTGGGTCGTTGCATAAAGCAGTGGCCGGCCCGGACCTTCGCGGCGGCCGGCGGGACGGACCCAGCCGGCATCCATCAGCACGTCGAGCGTACCTTTCGATATCTGCACGCCGCGAATCGCTTCAATCTCGGCGCGGCTGACCGGCTCGTGATAGGCAATGATGGCGAGCGTTTCGGTCGCGGCACGGGAAAGCCGGCGGGGCTCCTCGCGCGTGCGGCGCAGCAGATGGGCGAGGTCCGGCGCAGTCTGGAAGTGCCACTGGCCCCCGCGCTGGACCAGCTCGATGCCGTGGCCCGCATAATGAACGGCGAGCCAGTCCAATGCCGCCGGAATGTCGCCGTCGCCGACGTGAAGTGCGATGTCATCGACGGACAAGGGCGTCGCCGAGGCGAACAGCGTGGCTTCCACGGAGCGCGCAAACTCATCCATCATGCGGCTTTTACGCTGATTGGCGAAAATGGCTCGTCCTGAGCGATGTGGAGGCGGCCCAGCCGCGCCAGCTCCAGCACGGCGACGAAGCTGGAGGCAAGGGCCGAGCGCCGGAACTGCGGGTCCAGAGTGGTCGGCAGGAACGCTTCCAGCGCCGTCCATTCGATCGCCATGCCGATCATTCGCGACAGCCGCTCAATCGCTTCCTCCAGGGTTAGTACGGACCGTGCCTGCACGACGTGCATCGCAGGCTGGGTCCGCGCCTTGACGATGCCATAGGCTGCAAACAGATCGAACGCGCGGACCTGCCAGGCCGATTTACGAATCAACCTGAGTCCTTCGGGCCCGCCCCGCAGAAAGACATCGCGCCCGATGCGGTCCCGTCCCATCAGCCGCGCGCCCGCTTCGCGCATGGCGTCGAGGCGCTGCAGGCGCAGCTGGAGCCTCAGCGCGACTTCTTCGGGGCTTGGGTCCTGTTCAGGATCCTTCGGGAGCAGGAGGCAGCTTTTCAGGAACGCGAGCCACGCCGCCATCACCAGATAATCGGCGGCGATCTCCAGCTTCAACGCCCGGGCCTCACCCAGAAATTCGAGATATTGTTCGACCAGCGCCAGGATCGAGATTTGCGTGAGATCGACTTTTTGCGCCCGAGCAAGCGTCAGCAGAAGGTCGAGCGGCCCCTCCCATCCTTCCAGATTGAGCTGGAGCTCATCCGACTGCGCAAGCTGCAGCTCTCCTGGAGACTCATCCCACATGCGGCGAGACTAGCGCGAACGCGCGCTGCTGCAATCAGGCGAGAGCGAGAAGTTCGTCCCGCTTCGCGACGGCCTCAGCGAGATCAGGCCCGTCGTCTTCGATCAGCGCCCCGGCCATGGCGCGTGCCAGTCGCGCTTCGCTCTCGGCGCTCAGCGACAAAACCGATGCCGCCACCGACCGCATTTCTTCCAAATCGCCCGAGCAATGCAGGGCGACGTCGCACCCGGCGCTCAATACGCCCGCCGCCCGCTCGCCCATATTGCCGCTCAGCGCCTGCATATTGATGTCGTCGCTCATCAGCCAGCCGTCGAAACCGATCCGGCCGCGGATGATTGTCTGAATGATCGCAGGCGAAAGGCTGGACGGGCGTTCCGGGTCCCACGCGGTGTAGACGACATGCGCGACCATCCCCATCGGTGCAGAGCGCAGCCGCTCGAACGGCTCGAGGTCGATTTCCAACTCATCGAGGCTCGCCGTCACCACCGGCAGTTCGACATGGCTATCCGCCAGCGCCCGGCCATGGCCGGGGATGTGCTTGACCACCCCCACGACCCCCGCCGAGGCCATGCCGTCGAGCATTGCGCGGCCGAGCGCCGCGACCTGCATCGGATTCGATCCGAGCGCCCGGTCGCCAATGATGTCGTGCGCCCCTTCCTGGCGAACATCGAGGATCGGCAGACAATTGACGTTGATTCCCGACGCCCGGAGGGTGAGCGCGATCGCGCGCGCGTTGGACCGCGCCGCCTCGATCGCGGACATGGGGGCCGTTCGATACAGTCGCGCGAAAGCTTCACCGGTTGGAAAAGCGGCCCAGCTGGGCGGCTTCATGCGCGCGACCCGTCCCCCCTCCTGGTCGATCAGGATCGGAACGTCGGGCCGTCCGCTAAGCTCGCGCAGCGAATCGGTCAGACTGACCAGTTGATCGGGATCTTCGCAATTGCGCTTGAAGAGGATGAATCCGGCAGGGTCGGCATCTCTGAAAAATTCAGCTTCATCGCGGGTCAGTGCCAGGCCGGACAGGCCGTAAATCGCCGCCTGGATCATCGCACGACGAAGCAATTCTCGCCGCCGGCCGTCACTGCGGCGCAGGCCTGCTTTGCGTCCGCCGGCGACGCTGCTCCCGCGCGCAGGCGAATCCCGCCAGGATAAGGGACGATCATTTTGCTCATGCCCGTCACCGCTGGAAACCGCGCCGACAGAGCAGACCAGGCCCGTTCCGCCTGCGTGCTGTTTTTGAATGCGCCGAGCTGGATCGTGCTTCCCGAGGCGGCGGGTGTGGGCTCCGCGGCGGCCGGTTCAGCCGGCTTCGGTGCCTCGATCAGCGCTGGAGCGGCCGCGGGTGGCGGAACGGCTACAGCTTTCGTCGCGGCCTCCGGAGCAAGCTTGGCGGCGTCAAGCTGAGCATCATTGTCCTCGCCGGCGCTGGTCTGGAACGCGGTTTCGCTCTCGCCCGCCACGTCCAGACCGCCCGGATCGCTCGGTTTGACCTTGTACGGGCCCGACTCGGCCTTGATCAGCGCAGGTGCGCCGGTGGAACCCTGATCGCGCTGTCCAATCCAGAAAAACGTTGCTGCGACCAAAACCGCGCCCGCGAGCACGACCATCAACAATGCCAGCATCTTGCGCGCCGAGATGCCGCGTGGGCCGTCTTCATCGTCAACAGCCTCAAGCCACGGCAGTTGCTCGTCATAGGCAGTACGGCCGTCGGCCATCGATTCTTTCCTTCCGGAGAACTACTTAATCCGGCGCAGTCCTCAACGCATTTCCTCTGCGGCCTCAACGCCCATCAAGGCGAGGCCGCTACGGACGATTTGCCCGATCCCGAATGCAAGTTCCAGCCGCGCCCGAGAAAGCTGGGGATTGTTTTCCACGAGAAAGCGAAGGCCGGGATCATCATAGCCGCGGTTATACACCCCGTGAAACTGCGCGGCGAGATCGTAGAGGTAGAAGGCGATGCGGTGCGGTTCGTGCGCGAGCGCCGCCGATTCCAGCACGCGAGAATATTGCGCCGCCATTTTTACCAGCGACAATTCAACTTCGTCGAGCAGTTCGAGATCGGCGGCGCTGTCCAGATCGACGCCGAATTCCACGGCCTTGCGCTTCATCGAGGCGATGCGCGCGTGGGCATATTGAACGTAGAAGACCGGGTTGTCCTTTGATGCTTCCACAACCTTGGCGAAATCGAAGTCCAATGGCGTGTCCGCCCGCTTGGTCAGCATCATGAAGCGGACCACGTCTTTTCCGACTTCGCGCACGACATCGGCCAGGGTCACGAAGCTTCCGGACCTTTTGGACATCTTCACCGGCTCGCCGCCCCGGAACAGCCGCACCATCTGGACGAGCTTGACGTCGAGATCGACGCGGCCGTCGGTCAGCGCCTTCACCGCCGCCTGAACGCGCTTGACCGTACCGGCATGGTCTGCGCCCCAGATGTTGACCAGATGATCGGCGGCGTCCGCTTTTTGCAGGTGATAAGCGGCGTCGGCACCGAAATAGGTCCAGCTTCCGTCCGACTTTTTCATCGGCCGGTCCTGGTCATCGCCGAACTGGGTAGAACGGAACAGCGTCAGCTCGACCGGCTCCCATTCATCCTGCTCGTCGATGCTCTTGGGTCGTTCGAGTTCGCCTTCATAGACGAGACCCTTGGCGCGCAGATTGTCCATCGCCCGGCCGACCGCGCCCGAGGCCTGAAGTTCCGCTTCGGAGGCGAACATGTCGTGATGGATGCCCAGGAGGGCGAGATCGTCGCGGATCAGCTCGAGCATGGCGGCGACCGCCCGCTGCTTGAAAAGCTGGAGCCACTCGCCCTCGGGAGCATCGCGATAGCGGTCGCCGAATTCCGCCGCCAGCGCTGCTCCGACCGGCACCAGATAATCGCCCGGGTACATGCCTTCGGGGATTTCGCCGACCGGCTGTCCCAGCGCCTCGCGGTACCGCAGGTGCGCGGACCGGGCGAGCGTATCAACCTGCGAGCCTGCGTCGTTGACGTAATATTCCTTGGTAACGCGGAACCCTGCAGCCTCCAGAATGCGCGCCAGGCTGTCGCCGACCACCGCGCCCCGGCAATGGCCCATGTGCATCGGCCCGGTCGGGTTAGCCGAGACATATTCGACATTCACCCGCTCATTCTTGCCAATGATCGACGCGCCGTAGGACGCTCCTTCGCGGAGGATCGTTCGCAGTTCATCGCGCCACGCCTCCGTGCGCAATTTTAGGTTGATGAACCCCGGACCGGCGATTTCCACCGCCGTTACGGCGGGAATCCGTTCAAGCTTCGCCTTGATCAGCTCCGCGAGCGCGCGCGGGTTGGTCCCGGCGGGTTTGGCCAGGACCATGGCCGCATTGGCCGCGAGATCACCATGCGCCGGGTCGCGCGGCGGCTCGACCGCGACGTTGCGCCGATCGAGTCCGGCCGGAAGCGCGCCTTCGGCGACAAGCTCGTTCAGCACCCCGTCAAGGAGCGCCGCATATTGGGCATACAGGCTCAAGATTTGCTCACCAGATGATCGGGCAAGTTCAGACCTCTAGCGCACCCTTTCCGGTCCGTCACCTGTCGTCCACACCGCGTCTTGCCCTTGAACCGTGAGGCGCTAGAAGCCCGCCACGAGGAGATTTTTGCAATGTTCAGCCTGTTGATCGCCCTTGCAAGCAACGCCGCCCTTCCAACCTTGGCCCCCACGCCCGCACCGATCGCTACTCGGGCGCTGAAGGATCTTCCCAACGTCACAGTCAAATATTTTGACGTGGCGGGCAAAGATGGAAAGGCGATCGAGAAGAACCTCAAGAAGGTTCGTACCGATGCGAAGACCAAGCAGTTCAGCGCCGTGTCAAGCAATTGGAACGTAGCCGCGTCGGTCAAGCAAAGCCGCACCGGCGACAAGTGCACGATCACCGGGGTCGTTCCAACCTTCAGCGGCACCGTGGAATTGCCTCGTCTCGTCACGCCCGACGCGCTTCCCGCCGATGTGAAGACTAACTTTCAGACCTATGTCGACGGCTTGGACCGCGCCGTCGCGAGCAACTTCTTCTTCGTCTACGATCGCATTCCAGCACTCGTGACGACGGTCACTGGAAAAGATTGCACGCAAGGTGCCGCCCTGTGGACCGGCGGCATCGAGCGGATCAAGGCGGAGGCGCTGCAGTATTCGGCGGCTGCGTCCGCGGCGGCAGCCGTTCCGGCCGCGCGCGCCACGCCGGTTGCTGCGGCGGCCCGCTCCGCGCCATCTGCCCCGAGCGCCCCGGCTGCCGCGTCCCCACCTAGCAACAGCGGCTACTAGCACTCAAAACCGGTCCGGCATTGCGACCTGGCCGATCAATTCCTCGTGGCGCGAAATGGCGAAACGGTCGGTCATTCCAGCGATGAAGTCGCCCACCGTGCGTAATCGCTCGATCTCCCCGCAATCGCGTTGCCAGGCAGCGGGCAGCAGCGTGGAGTCTTCCCGGTACGTCCGCGCCAAATTGGTGACGATGCGCTGCGCCTCGCTGCGCACGCTTTCAAGCTCGCGCGCGTTGTAGAGACGCTGGTAGAGGAAGCGTTTGAGTGCCCGCTCCTCGGTCGCGAGCAAATCCGAAAAGCCCACCAGCGGCCGCCCGACGGACCGGACGTCATCGATCGTTTCAACCTGCGATTCGCTCACCCGGCGAACCGTCTCGTTCAGGACGTCCGCGACCATAGTGCCGATCTGGTCGCGCACCAGCGCGCGCTGTCGCTTGTCGGACGCAATCCCGGCGTGCCGCTCGCCAATCGCTCGCCAGTGACGCTCGGCGAACGGCAATGCGACAATTTCCTCAATGTCGAGAATGCCGGCGCGCAGGCCGTCGTCGATATCGTGATTGTCGTAGGCGATATCGTCCGCGACCGCCGCAACCTGTGCTTCGAGGCTTGGGAACGTGTCCAGCTCCATATCGAACCCGGCATTGGCCGCGGCCATTGCCCATGACGGTTCCGAAACCGGGCCGTTGTGCTTGGCGAGTCCCTCGAGCGCTTCCCAGCTGAGGTTGAGGCCATCGAAATCGGGATAGGGGGCCTCAAGCTTGGTGACCAGGCGAGTGCTGTGCGCATTGTGATCGAACCCTCCGGCGTCCGCCAGCGACTCCTGAAGCGCTTCTTCCCCGGCATGGCCGAACGGCGGGTGACCGAGATCGTGGGCGAGGCACAAAGTTTCGGTCAGATCCTCGTTGAGACCGAGCGCGCGCGCGATCGTTCGTCCGATTTGCGCGACCTCCAGGCTGTGCGTCAGCCGCACCCGGAAATGATCCCCGTCGGGCGCGACGAACACCTGCGTCTTGTGCCTGAGCCGCCGGAAAGACACCGAGTGGATGATGCGGTCGCGGTCGCGCTGGAAAATATCGCGTGGACCGCGTAGACCCGCGTCATTCTCCCGATGAGCGCGGCCACGCGATTGAGAGGGCTGCGCGGCCAGCGCCGGGGAAAGCTTCATTCGGTCGTCAATTTCCTGACCACCTGACCCTCGGGGCTGATCCATCTGAACGCATCCACCCCCGTGACCCCAAGCTCCTCGGCGAAGATTTCCGCGTCGGACGAACTGCGAAACGGACCGACCAGCAGGCGCGTTCGCCCGGGCTCCTCAGCGATATAGCCGCTTACGCCTTTGAGCAAATCCTCGCTCCGCGTCCTGATCCGGCGCAATTCGGCCGGAAGAGCGACCGAACTCGCACCGCTTGCCACCTGCACCCAATAGCGCCGGCGAGGCGCGACGCTTGTCGCTACGGTCGTACCGGCGGCGGAAATCGCAGCCGAAGCTGGCGGTGGCGGGACGCCCGCGACAGGCGGCCCGATTGCGGGTTGAGGCGCAGCGGATTGCACCGATGGGCCCCGCAGCAGCGCATCGATATCGGCCAGCCGGTCGAGCGGCCGCCCTGAGGCCAGGCCGCGTTGAACGGGTGGAGCGACTCCGGCGAGGGCTGGTGAGCTTCCGAAGGTCTGGCCCGAACCCGGGAAGATTCCGAGGTTCGCCGCGGCCGCTTTATCGGCCGAATTCAGGCTAGTCAGACGAGCGATGAACGGAGCCATTTGCGGCCACGCGCCGGGCATCGCCGATTCGACCGCCGAGCGCGCGCTCATTGTATCGCCGGTCAGCGCGAGCACCAGGGCGCGGGTTCGCACCGCACCCGGATCGCGGCGCAAAAGAAGCGGCGATAAGGTCGCGAGTGCCTCATCCTTGCTACCGGTGACGGCCAGACTGATCGCCAGCCGTCGCCGCGCCTCATCGCCCTGCGCACCGATCAGGGCCGCGCGATAATCGGCTTGCGCCTCCGAATGCCGACCCATCAGATCGTAGGCGAGGCCGCGGTCGGCCCCCATCATCATGGGGGTAGCGCCAAGCCGCTGCGCACGGGCAAAATGGCCGAGTGCGCCGGTCGCATCCCCTTCAAGCACTGTCGCCGCGCCCATTCCCGCAGGCGGCAGCGGGCTGGTGGGCCACACTTCATCGGCGCGGCCGAAGAAGCCAGCAGCCGCCTGGGAATCGCCAACGTCGAGCGCTGCGCGGCCCGCGCCGACCAAAGCCTGGAAATCGCGCGGTCTGTCGGCGAGCACGCGCAAATATCTCGACAGCCGATCCGGCGCGCTCTCTGTTTGCGTCTGCGTAGCGCCATAAGGTAGCTGCGCCCGCGTCGAGGACACAGCCAGCACCAATGTGACGCACCCAAGGATGAGGGTCGCGACGCGCGCGCGGCTAAGACCATTCTGAGCCATTACAGACAGCATGGCGCCAAGGACCTTGCCCGCAGCTTTATGGCTAGTGCCCGGGCGGTAGAGCGTTGCGTCCAGTCGACGAGACGGAACGGAAGCGTCGAAAGCGTTTACTGGTTGTTCTGCCGATTGAGGAAGCGCGGGATGTCGAGCGGCTCACGGCGGAAACTTCCACCGCCCTCCTCTTCATCGACCTTGGCCTGGGCGGCACCGCGGGCGATGTTCGACATGCGCTCGAACAAGGTCCCCGTTTCCCGCGCAGGCGCAGGAGTCGCGGTAATCTCATTGCCCGCCAGATCCTCGTCGGTTGGAGGCGCGATCGGCGCCGAGGTGACCGGGCTGGTCAGGATGTCGTCGCTGTCGAGCAGCAATTCCTCACTGTCCGAGTCCGTCCCAAGCTCAAGCGTGTCATCGTCCTCAGCCGAATCGAACAAAGGTTCCGGAGCCGGGGCTGCTCTTGGAACCGGCGCACCGGTCGCGCGACCGGGGAAGGTGAAGACCTTGGCGGCGGCTGCCGAATTGCCCTGGCCCTGTGTGGCTGCCTCCGCCTCGATGCCGGTCGCGACCACCGAAACGCGGATCTTGCCTTCCATATTATTGTTAAACGCCGAGCCCCAGATGATGTTGGCGTCCGGATCGACCAGTTCCTTGATATGGCTGGCGGCCTCATCGACTTCCATCAGGCGCATGTCCTCGCCGCCGGTGATCGAGATGATCACGCCTTTGGCGCCTTTCATGCTGACGCCGTCGAGCAAGGGGTTGGAGATCGCCTTTTCGGCGGCTTCGATCGCGCGATTGTCGCCCGACGCTTCGCCGGTGCCCATCATCGCCTTGCCCATTTCGCCCATCACCGAGCGGACGTCGGCAAAATCGAGGTTGATGAGGCCGGGCATAACCATCAGATCGGTGATGCCACGAACGCCCTGCTGAAGCACTTCGTCGGCCATTTCGAACGCTTCCTTAAAGGTCGTGTCCGAATTGGCGAGGCGGAACAGATTCTGGTTTGGAATGACGATCAAGGTGTCGACGTGCTGCTGAAGCTCGGCGATGCCCGCATCGGCGGAACGGGTGCGGCGCGATCCTTCGAACGCGAACGGCTTGGTGACGACACCCACGGTCAGGATCCCACGGTCCCGCGCGGCCTTGGCGATGACCGGCGCAGCGCCGGTGCCGGTGCCGCCACCCATGCCGGCGGCGATGAAGCACATGTGCGCGCCGTCGAGGGCGCGCTCGATATCCTCAAGCGTCTCTTCGGCAGCAGCGCGGCCGATTTCGGGGCGCGATCCGGCACCGAGGCCTTGCGTGATCTTGAGGCCGAGCTGGATCCGGCGATCGGCCGCCGAGGCGTTGAGCGCCTGAGCGTCGGTGTTGGCGACGATGAAGTCGACCCCCTGCACATCGGAGCGGATCATGTTGGCGATGGCGTTGCCGCCCGCCCCGCCGACACCGATCACGCTGATACGCGGACGAAGTTCATCGACTTCGGGCCGGATGAAATCAATGCTCATGCCAATCTCCCCCTCAAGCAACGCTTTGAGCTGTCGGAAAGAATCAATGAATCATCCGAGTCG
>JBDSZD010000040.1:0-4794 GCA_039925325.1 Sphingomicrobium sp. | reverse complement strand
CTGTCGAGACCAGAGCGCGGCGCGCGATATAATCGAAATTTCCTGGAAACTGCGCCCAGAACGCGGCTTCCAGCCCGAGTTCTTCCCGCACCACCGCGAACCCGCTTTCGGCGAGCGCCGCCTGCACTTCCCCTGCTGCCTGGTCGAGGCTCTCGGCGCTGTCCATCGTCACCAAAATCGACAGATGATGCTCGCCAAAGCCGGCCCGTCCGGCGGCGACATCGTCCTTGGCGGCGCTAAGTTCGACCCGCAACGACACGGCGGCATCGTCGGCCGAGCGCATCCGGCGGAGCGCCAGATCCATCCGTTCCTGCGCCGGACCACGATCGACGAATGCGAAGCTCTGCGTCACCTGCATCGAGAACGGCAGGCGGTAAATGTCGTCGAGCATTCCTGCGGAGGTTGCGCTCGGATAATCCTTGGCCGAGAGAATTGCGGCGAACTGGGGTGGCTCGCCGTCGATCGCGCCAAGCTCGATAGTGTCGGCGCCGAAGCTGATCGTGCGGCGCGGGACGGCGTGGCCGAGATCGCCGGTCGGCAACAACATCGGGTTTGCCGTGCCGTTGAACAGGGCAGCGAAGAATTCGAGCTGTTGCGAGGCGAGGCCGTTCGGCAAATCGTAAGCGGTCAGGACAGTCGGACCATAAGGCTCGAGCGCTGCCATCAGCTGCTCGCGCGCCTGCGACAGGAGGCGTAGATCCGCGCCGCGTTCGCCTTGGTCCGAGCGGCTTCCCGCGGCCCCGAGCAATTTCTCGGCCCAGCCCGCGCGTCCGCGCAACGGCCGGACGATCAGCGTCAGATACAGATCGTTGACAAACAACCGCCGCGTCGAAAGCCGGTCGCGCCACACGGCATCGAGCTGCGCGCTGAACGGATCGCCAAACTCGCCTTCGAAGCGCGGCTCGACCGCGCGTCTTATGACGTGGTGGACGATCGCGAAGCGCGACGATCCGATCGACTGGAACATTGCGTCGCGCACCGCGAGCCGCGAGTCGAGGTCAGCGCGGCCAATTGTCTCGAACGGCAGCCCATCGAGCTTGATCACCTGCATCATCTGCCCGTTACGAGTCAGGACAGTGTGATCGTCGACCTGCGCAAGATAAGGGAGGTGGACACCGGCTGCGACTTCCTTTTGCGCGGCGCGGTCACGGGCAGTAAACATTCGCGCCCCGCAATTTGAAGTTTGCGACGCGCGGGGTGCGGCGCAGACGCGTCATCCACAACGCCATGATGTGCGGATCACGCAAGTGCGCGGCATAGCCAAGCGCATGGATCACGAGCGAGGGAAGCAACGCCAGCGGAGTTTTGAAGATCAAGAATAGCTCCGCCGCGACGATCCCGTTCATCACGAAGAACGGATAAGTTACCCCCGCCACCATCTGCGGCCGTGCAAGGGCGCGGAACAGCGGGTTGGCCATCAGCCCGCGACCGAGCGGATTCCGCCGACGATCGATGCAGCGCCGAACAGGATAAACAGCCCGAGCACGACGGTTGCGCCATATTTCCAGTTGATCCGGCCGGTCAGCATCATGAAGCCCACCGCCGCGACCGCAATCACCGCCACTGCGGTTGCCACGTTGCCGAGCAGCGTCCCCTGTAACCAGTCGACCGCGCCGACGATGGGTCCCGATCCGGCAGGGTCGGGCGCGGCATATTGCGCACGCGCGTGCGCCGCTGCGAGCAGGGTCAGAAGTGTGCCTGGAACGATCTTTTTCACCATCACGGCACCTCGATAAGCATGGGATTGACCGCGCGCGCTACCGGCGCCGCGATTTTTTTGGGAAGGATGGCCACAGGGACCCCTTTGTAGCGGTTCAAAATCTGCGCGACATAGGATTGGGTCTCGGCATAGGGAGGAATGCCCCCCCAGCGCAGTACTGCGCCCGGTCCGGCGTTGTAGGCGGCGAGCGCCAGCGGTACGCTCTGGAAGCGTGTCAGTTGCCGGGCGAGATACCGCGCGCCCCCATTCACATTGGCATCGGGGTCGAGCGGGTTAACCCCTAATTCCGCCGCTGTGCCAGGCATCAATTGCATGATCCCCAGCGCACCCTTGGGACTGATCGCATTCTGTCGGCCACGCGACTCCGTCCACGCGACCGCGCGCAATAAGTGGACATCGACCCCCTCGGCATTTGCAGCGCGCTCGAAGCGGTCGGTGGTCTGCATTGGAACGACCACGCCCGGCGTCAGGTCGCTCGTGTCTTCGCCGCTAATGAAGCGGGTCGGCTTGCTATAGGTGCGCGCCGCCCCGTCATTGTCGATTTCAATGACTTGCGCCTGGATCGGCGCGGCTCCGCCAAGCGCAATCGCGGCAAGTCCGACGGCGCGCAGGCTCAGATTTCGATATGCGTGGGTGATAAGTCTCATTCCATATGATCCGACTCATAGCCGGGGGTCGGGGTGAGGGAGACCATCGTCGCAAGAATGGCAACAGCGGTCAACCAACTCGCCAGTACTTTCAAGCCGATACCCCATCCCCGCGCGACAATCCAACGCCCAGGGACGAACAGAAGCACGCACGGCAACGCGATCGCCAGGTCCCACCCGTGACCCGCCACCGATGTCACCGCCCCCGCCCACAGGCCGGCATTCGCCGCCGCTACGAAATACAGTGCGGGCGGCAAGTGCTGTGGACGGATCAGCAGCAGCGCACAGGCGATGACGCTCAGCCAGCACCCGACGAAAATCACCTCGATCCACGCGGTTGGCACCCCGGCGGCAAAGATTGCGAGGATGACCACAGCCATCACCGCCGCGGCGATCAATGCTCGACGAAACGGAACGAAGGCAAGGGCGAGGCCGAGTGCCGCGCACAGGATTGCCGGGGGCAGGAAACCACCTCTCATGGCCAGGCCGCCCACAGGAAATATAGCCCGAAGGCCAGCACAATCCCGCCGAGCCCGCGGAGCATGATCTCTCCGCGCGGTATGCGAGCCAGCGCGCCGATAGTAATCCCGAGAACATGGAGCGACCCGGTCGCGAACACGAAACCGAGGCTGTACCCGATCGGGTCGGCCGCAGACGGCAATTCGATCCCATGGGCATAGCCGTGGAATAACGCAAAGAGCCCGACCACGGCACAGGCGAACCAGATCTTTGCCCGCACCGCGCCGAGCACGAGAGCGCCGAGAATGACGACCGACAGCGCAATCCCGAGTTCAACCGGGGGCAGGGCAATGCCGATCATCCCGATCCCGGCCCCGACGGCCATCATTACCGGGAACACCATCGGCAGTACGTAAATCAGCGGCCTTCCCAAAAAGTGACCCCACAATCCAACCGATATCATCGCCAGCATGTGGTCGGCCCCAGTCAAAGGGTGTGCGACGCCTGCTGCGAAGCCGCCAGGAAGCCCCGTTCCAGAATGCGCATGGGCCGGCGAGGCCAGCAATATCAGCGCGACACAGGCCACGGCGCGGGTTATCGCGGCGCGATATTGTATAGGATATTGCGGATGCGCCAGCTTTCCTGTTTTGTCGTTGCCGTCTCGCTTGCGGGGACTGCCGCAGCGCATGATTTCTGGCTCCAGCCACGAAGTTGGCAAGCGGTTCCAGGGGTGGCGATGCCGATTTCGTTCGAGGTCGGACACGGCGATGCTCGGGAGCGCTGGGCCGCCGGGGCCGACAAGCTGGCGTCGCTGCGGGAGCATTCGAACGGCGGCACGATCGACCTGCGCCCACTGTTCCGGCCGGGCGGGACCCAGCCGCACCTGACGCGGACGTTCCGAAGCGAAGGATTGCACATCGTCAGCATGGTTTCGGGTGATTCGGTCAGTGATCTTCCGGCAATCCGATTCAACGATTATCTCAAGGTCGAGGGCCTGACTCCGGCAATCGCTGCGCGCGCCCGCGCCGGGCGTACCAACGCCAATGGCCGCGAATATTACAGCAGGCGAGCCAAAGCACTGATCCAGGTCGGACGGCCATCGAGGACCGACGACCGTTTGGCCACTCGACCGATCGGACTTACGCTCGAAGTCGTGCCGCTGCGCAATCCTTATTCGCCGTTGCCCAATCATGTTCTCCCCGTCCAAATCCTTTTTGAAGGGCGTCCTCTGCCGGGGGCGCTGGTCAAACTAACTTTGCTCGAGATGGACGCCCGCCCCGTGCAAATCACGAGGTCCGATTCCAGGGGACGCGTAAACTTTAAACTTCCCAAAACCGGATCGTGGCTGGTCAACGTGATCTGGACGAAGGCGATCGCATCTCGCGACGCCGACTTCCAGACCACGTTCTCCAGTCTGAGCTTCGCATATTCGGCAAAACGCGGCCGGTAATGCGCCCCCGTCAGGGGGTGATGTCGATCGGCTCGGTCGTGAGCGATACGGGCACGAGGTCACCATCGTTCACCGGCACGGGTTCGCCGTTCAACGGTGCTCGAAAGGCAGTTCCAAACGCTACTCCGAACCTGTCTTCCTGCGCGGTCGTAATGACCGTGGGTGGATCGCCGGGCTTGTCGGACCCGTTACCGCCGCCCCCGCCACAAGCTGCAAGCGAGAGTGTAAGCGCAAGCGGGACAGAGCCGCGGCGAATGATGTGCATCTTGGTCATGTTCATCTCTCGCTTACGGCTGGGTCTGCGGACGCGGAGCGCCGCGCAGCGGAGTGCCTAGGTAGGGAAATGCCTGCAGCAAATAAGGCGCGGTCGCATTAGTTGGTGCTCCGTCGGTAAACGGCACCAGGCCCGCTGGGGCGTCCGCCGGCTTGCACAAGGCAAGGTCCATAGCAACGCTATTGATGGGCACTGGGTGGCACAGACGACCCATCGCGACACGCAAAACAATATCGACAACATC
>JBDSZD010000039.1:0-5455 GCA_039925325.1 Sphingomicrobium sp. | reverse complement strand
CATCACTTCGCGGGCGGCGTGGCGACCCGAATGACCGGACCAGGGGATGCGCCCGTCGGGAATGAGGATCGAGAGGTCCGGTTCGGCGCCGGGGTCGCCCTCAACGACATCGACACACTCGATGTCGGCATCGGGCGCGAGCCAGCCGCGATAGGCCTCGGGATCACTGATGGTCGCCGACAGGCCGACCCGCCGAAGTCCTGGAGCGAGTTTCTCGAGCCGCGCCATCGACAGCGACAGCAGGTCGCCGCGTTTCTCGCGGGCGAAGGCGTGCAGCTCATCGACGACGATGGTTCTGAGGTCTCCGAACATCATCGGCGCGTCCGCATAGCTCAGAAGCAGGCTAAGCGATTCCGGCGTGGTCAGCAGCACATGCGGCGGTCGTGCCCGCTGCCGCGCCTTGCGGTCCGACGGCGTATCGCCGGTGCGGGTCTCCACGCGAATCGGCAGCCCCATTTCCTCGATTGGGCCGAGCAGGTTGCGCTGCACATCGACCGCCAGCGCCTTCAGCGGGGACACGTAGAGCGTGTGCAGGCCCTCCGCCGGTTCCTCCGTCAACTCACAAATCGTCGGCAGGAATCCGGCCAGCGTCTTGCCTGCGCCGGTGGCTGCAACCAGCAGCGCACTGCGTCCGGCCCGCGCCAGCTCCAGCATCTCAAGCTGGTGCCGCCGTGGTTGCCAGCCGCGTGCGTCGAACCAGCGGCTTATCGGATCAGGAAGTTTACTCAGAGATCGTCGGTTCCGTCGCGGCGGCGCTGTTCTTCCGCGGCATAGCCGTCATGGGTGGCGCGCTCCGTCTGGTCGGTCGTGTCCGTGGGCTGGCCCGGGCGGCGGCGCGAGCGCATCACGACCCAGATCAGCAGCGCCAACAGAATGATGGGACCCACGATGGTCATCAGGCCCAGGAAGCTTTCGTCCATTGACCATTCTCCAATTGCCGGGAACCCCCCGGCGCTTCACCCACTATAGCTCACGATGGCCCGTCTCGGTTCCTGGATCGAGCCTTTTCCGCAAGGCATATTCGTGCGGCCCGCCGACGCTTGGATCGACCCGTCCGAGCCCAAGCCGCGGGCGCTGGTCACCCACGGTCACGGCGATCACGCCCGGGGCGGGCACGGCGAAGTGTGGGCGACGCCGGAAACGCTCGCGATCATGGGCGTCCGTTACGGGCAGCAGCAGGAACGACCGGTAGACTATGGGACGAGCGTCCGTATCGGGGCGGTGGACGTCAGCTTCGTTCCTGCCGGGCATGTGCTTGGCTCGGCGCAGATCGTGCTCGAACATGCGGGCGAGAAAGTGGTGGTGTCGGGCGATTACAAGCGCCGGCCCGACCCGACCTGCGCGCCGTTCGTGCCGGTGCCGTGCGACATTTTCATCACCGAAGCGACCTTCGGGCTGCCGGTGTTCCGCCATCCCGACACCGGCAGCGAGGTCGACCGGCTGCTCGCTCGCCTTCATTCCGAGCCGGACCGTTGCGTGCTGGTCGGCGCTTATGCGCTGGGCAAGGCGCAGCGGCTGATTTGTGAGCTGCGTAATCGCGGACACCATGACCCGATCTATTATCACGGCGCGATAGAGCGGCTGTGCCAGCTCTACGAAGATCTTGGCGTGCCACTCGGCGAACTGCGCCCGTGCGCCGGCGCGACCAAGCAGGAGATGGCGGGCCACGTCGTCATCTGCCCGCCCGGCGCGCTCAACGATCGCTGGTCGCGGCGGCTGCCCGATCCGGTGACGGCGATGGCCTCGGGCTGGATGCGCATTCGCCAGCGCGCGCGGCAGCGCAATGTCGAGCTCCCGCTGATCATCTCCGACCATGCCGACTGGGACGAACTTACACAGACGATCCGCGACGTCGCGCCCAAGGAAGTGTGGATTACCCACGGGCGCGAGGACGCGCTGATGCATTGGTGCATGACCCACCAGATCAAGGCGCGCGAGTTGAACCTGGTTGGGTATGAGGATGAGGACGATTGAATTCTTCCGGGGGACAGGTGACGGAACAACGGTGACCATTGCGCTTTGAAGCCCGATCGGCGCAAGTCGTTGACGGTCGTCGGCGGATCCGC
Source organism: Sphingomicrobium sp. (assembly GCA_039925325.1). Taxonomy (GTDB): domain Bacteria; phylum Pseudomonadota; class Alphaproteobacteria; order Sphingomonadales; family Sphingomonadaceae; genus Sphingomicrobium. The sequence continues at coordinate 3,389 of JBDSZD010000039.1, read as the reverse complement.
TGCCCGATCAGCCAGCAATTGGTCTGCTTAGTGGTTTATCAGGAGCAAGTTATGAAGCCTGCAATCAACATTCTGTTCGCGCTGACTGCATGTGTCGGCCTCGCCGCGTGCGACGTCGACCAGACCAAGGAAGGCGAAATGCCCGACGTCGATGTCAACGTCAGCGGCGGCAATTTGCCGGCATTCGATGTCGATCCGGCGACGGTCAACGTTGGGACCGAGACCAAGACGATCGAAGTGCCGACCGTCGACGTCGACGCGCCAAAGGACGACAATAAGGAATAAGCATTCGCGGCCCGTGCATCCTCGAAGGGAGGATGCACGGGCCGCCAGGTCAGGTTGCCCATCCATTTAGCTTGATGCGGTTTCTCAATCGGAGTGCGCGGTATCGGCGTCGGCTGACGGTGACTTAATGTGCCGCTTCGGTCCGATCCACGCCTGACTGAGCGAGTTGCTCGTCGATCTGGGTCATCAGGCGGTCCAGACCCGCTTGATCCTTCGCTTCGGCGCGCGCGACCAGCACGTCCTGCGTGTTTGAAGCTCTCAGCAGCCACCAGCCGTCGGCGGTGTTGACCCGCGCGCCGTCGGTCGGATCGACCTTTGCGCCGCTGCTCGACAGCCGCGCGAGCACTTCGTCGATCACTGCGAACTTGCGGCTCTCGTGCACCTGGAAGCGCAGTTCCGGAGTGGTTTTCGTCTGCGGCATTGCGTCCATGATCTGGGTGAGGCTTTTGCCCGACTGGTGTACCGCTTCGAGCAGGCGCAGTGCCGCATAGAGCGCGTCGTCGAAGCCGTACCAGCGGTGCTTGAAAAAGATGTGGCCGCTCATCTCGCCCGCGAGCGGTGCGGCGGTTTCCTTCATCTTCGACTTGATCAGGCTGTGGCCGGTCTTCCACATCAACGGCTTGCCGCCGAGCTGCGCAATGCGGTCGAACAGGACCTGGCTGGCTTTGACGTCGGCGATGATCGTCGCGCCGGGGCAGTCGCGCAGGACAGCTTCGGCGAGGATCGCGACAAGCTGATCGCCCCAGATCACGCGGCCTTGGCCATCGACCGCGCCGATGCGGTCGGCGTCTCCATCGAAGGCAATGCCGAAATCGAGCTGTTTATCCGCGACCAGCCGCTTGAGATCGGCAAGGTTCTTCTCGACCGTGGGGTCGGGATGGTGGTTGGGGAACGTGCCGTCGACTTCGGTGAAGATCGCGTGATGCTGGCCGGGCAGGCGGGCGATCAGTTTTTCCAGGACCGGCCCGCCAGCGCCATTGCCATTGTCCCAGCCAATGCGGAAATTACCGGGTTCTATGTCCTCGAGAAGCCGGTCGACATAGGCGTCCTCGACGAAGGCCTCTTCGATCCGTCCTTGGCCCGCGCACCAGTCGGCTGCGGCGGCCCGGCGGCCGAGCGCCTGAATTTCCTCGCCGAACACCGACCGGCCATTTAGCAGCATTTTGAAGCCGTTATAGTCGGCCGGATTGTGGCTGCCCGTAACCTGGATACCGCCATCGACGCCGAGCGTGGCGGTGGCGAAATAGAGCATCGGGCTTGGCCCCATGCCGATGTTGACGACATCGAGGCCGCTTGCGGTGAGGCCTTCCATCAATGCTGACTGCAGCTCGGGCGAGTGAGTGCGCCCATCTCGGCCCACAGCGATCCTTTTCGCGCCTTCGCTGACGGCCACCGCGCCATAGCTGCGGCCCAGCGCACGCGCGTCCGCTTCGCTCAATGTGTCGCCGACAACTCCGCGAATGTCATATTCGCGGAGGATGGATGTGTGGAAAATGTGGGTCATGTGGTCCTTCGAGACGGGCCTTCGGTGCGCTTCGCTTACTCAGTCCCTCCTCAGGATGAGCGGAAATAAATCAAGCGGTCAAAATAAGTCCGTTCATGCTGAGGAGCCGTTGAGCTTGTCGAAACGGCGTCTCGAAGCAGCGGTTCCTTAGGCGACCTTCGCCACCTCTGCGCCAGCCTCCGGAATACCAAGCCCCGCGACCATTTCGCGCAGTTCCTGCCGCGCGGCGATATGGGCGATGCCGACTTCGCCGAGTTGCTTGAGATCGAGCAAGGTCAGGCCTTTCGGGAACAGCTCGCGGTAGACGACTCGCTCTCCCAAGCCCGGGATCACGCGGAATCCGACGCGGCGAGCCAGCTCATCCAGCGCCGCACCGACGCGGCGGAGGTTGTGGGAATCAATATGCTGCAGCCGGTTGCGGAGCACGACCCAATCGACGGACTTCCCAGTGGCCTTCGCCCGTTGCGTGCGGCTGTTCCAGATCAGCTCGGCGTAGAAGCTCGGCTTGGTAATCTTGTAATTTTCGGGGTGCACCTGGCCGATCAGGTCGAGATCGACGAAACTGTCGTTCATGGGCGTGACGAGCGTATCGGCACGAAGGATCGCGGCGCGGGAGACGGGATCGTCGCGACCGGGGGTGTCGATGACCAATATGTCCGCGTCCGCACTCAGCCGGTCGATGGCGGCCGCGAGCGCGTCCTCGCTTTGATCGTCGAGCACTTCGTAATTGGCATGCGGCAATTGCTGCCCGAGCCGCCGGATCGTGGAATCGCGGTTTTCGAGATAGCGAGTCATGGTCCGCTGGCGGCTGTCGAGGTCGAGCGCGGCGACGCGGTGGCCCGACGCGGCAAGGGCAATTGCGGTGTGCACCGCGGTCGTCGATTTGCCGGTGCCGCCTTTCTCATTGGCGAAGACGATGAAATGCGGCTGGCCCATGGCTCCCCCAAGCCCCTTGATATTTGACGCGGCGAAGGTGCAAGCGCCGTCCGGTCCGGTCTACCGGAGGGATTCACCACGTGCAAATCGTCCGCAGCATTGAACAGCTTGAGCCTGCAGTCGCGGCGTTGAAGAAGTGCGGAACGCTGGCGCTGGTGCCGACGATGGGCGCTCTCCACGCCGGTCACATGGCGCTGATCGCTGCGGCAAAAAATGCGGCCGATCGGGTGGCGGCGACGATTTTCGTCAATCCCGCGCAGTTCGCGGCCGGCGAGGACCTCGACCGTTATCCACGCCCGGAGGCGGCGGACTCCCGGATGCTGGAACAGGCCGGATGCGATCTGCTGTGGCTGCCGGCGGTCGGCGACATCTATCCCGCCGGCTTTTCCACGGCGGTGCATGTCGCCGCTGTGTCCGGCCGCTGGGAAGGTGCGGCTCGGCCGGGTCATTTCGACGGTGTGGCGACTGTCGTCGCCAAGCTGTTGCTCGCGACGCGGGCCGATGCTGCGCTGTTCGGCGAGAAGGATTTTCAGCAGCTTGCAGTCATTCGCAGGATGGTGGTGGACCTCAATATTCCGTGCCAGATCATTGGAATGCCGACGGTGCGAGAGGCGGACGGTCTCGCTCTGTCCTCCCGCAACGCATATCTGTCCGAGGACGAGCG
>JBDSZD010000038.1:0-7864 GCA_039925325.1 Sphingomicrobium sp. | reverse complement strand
GGCGACGGTGGCGCTTTTCTGGCTGCTGGGGCGAACCGTCGACCGCCGACGGTCCTAACGCCGCTACCCCCTGGCCGGTACGCAGCGCGCCTGCGGATCGTCGTCGTCACCTGGCCTTGCAACGACGGCCGCCGGTGCGCGCGGATCGTCCTGCTTGGGACCGATAGCCAAAACATGGCGGCGGACGATCGGCCCGCCGCCAGCGCTACCGCCGCTTGCCTTGGGGTCATTATCGTCGCCCGGGCGAGCAAGCGCTGGCGACCGCGGGTCGTCCTGCTTGGGACCGATCTGCTCCGTGCCGGTTTGGGGCGTAAGTCCGCCCTGAACGATGATGCCGCCTTGAACGATGATTCCCCGTTCCGGGGTCTTCACTCCGGGATCCGACGCGCACAGCGCCCGGGGATCGTCCTGTTTCGGCCCGATCGACTGGATGCCGCCTGGAGAAATGGGTCCGACCTGCGCGGCCAACAACGCTGCGATTACACTTGCCCCGATCATGTCACTCTCTCCTCATGAATCAAATCCTGGATGCGGTTTCCTTGGCCAGCGCGATGACGCGGTCCCGGGCGTCGTCCATTCCGCCTGCTCCAAGCAAATAGATTGCGGTGCGATTTCCGCGGCCGACATAAAGGCCAACATCGGGCGAATAATAAGCCGCATCGCCGATTCCGGGTATGGCTTCAAACTTATACCCCTGGGCTTCTGCCTGCGACTTGAAGCTAGCAAGATCGAGCGGGTAAAAGGTCACGCTGACGTTGCCCGTGTCCATCAGCCGCTCGCCCTGATAAGAATATTGGCAGATATCGAGACCGGCCGCGCCGCCGTCATTCGAAAGCTTCTCGACCTTGCGGCCCAACGCTTTTTCCGCGGCCTGCGGGGTCAGGACGTTACAAGCCTGGGACCCTGTCGCGGCAACGCTTTGCTCTGCGCCGTTCGATGGAGGTTGAGACTCGGTGCTCCCGCCGGAACAACCGGCCAGAAACACCGATATCAGGACTGCAGCGCGCATCGAGTTTCCCAGAAACACCCTTAATCACAGTGCTTAACCCGATTGCGCGCTGTTGGCGAGTCAGGCGGCGAGCCGCTCGACTTGGGCTAGCCCGCTGGCGATTCCTGCTTCGCGCTGCTCTGGCCCATAGTTGATGCCATCGGCATGGACGAACTCCGGTTCGATGCCGATGAAGCCGAACACGCCGCGCAAATAGGTTTCGAGATGCTCCAACGGAGAGCCATCCTCGTAAAAGCCGCCACGGGAGAGGGCGACAATCACGCGGCGTCCGCCGGCGAGGCCCTCGGGTCCTTCGGGCGTGTACCGAAAAGTGCGCCCTGCGACGAGGATCCGGTCGATCCACGCCTTGAGCTGCGACGACAGGCTGAAATTGTACATCGGGGCTCCGATCACGATCGTTTCAGCACTCAGGAATTCGTCAAGGATAGCCGCATCGGCGAACGCCGGGAGCGTCAGATGGTCCAATGGCTCGGAGACAAGGTCGCGCTCGACGATCCGAGCATCCGGGCGCGCTGCGCGAAGCTGGTCGACGATGCGCGCCGTCAAGATCCGGCTGACGCTGTTCTCGCCGGTGATGCTGCTGTCGATTTTGAGGATGGTCATGAATTGGTCCTTGGTATTGATTTGTTACTGAGACCCTTTAAGTAACCGACTATGGACAGCCTTCAAGACAGCACAAATTTGTCACCGGGGCACAGCGATGTGACCGTAGCTCCAGGGGATTTGAAGCACGCCGGGTGCCGCAACGTGGCCCCCGTGCTCAATCGCGTCGGCGACAAATGGAGCATGCTGATCGTCATGATCCTGGCCGACGGGCCGAAGCGCTTCTCCGAGCTGAAGCGGGCGATCGACAATATCTCGCAACGCATGCTGACGCTGACATTGCGCGGCCTCGAGCGCGACGGGCTGGTCAGCCGGACGGTGACGCCGAGTATCCCTCCACGGGTCGATTATGAATTGACCGAATTGGGACGCAGCTTGCGGGAACCTGTGCGCGCATTGGGCGACTGGGCAATTGCGCACATCGACTGCATCCGCGCGGCGCAGCAGAGGTTCGACGACGCACAGTTAGCGAAGCTTTAACCGCTTTTCATCCATTTCGGTTATAAAATCATTTGTTTACGATATCTTGCTAGCGCTTGGTCCAAGTGGAGTTGGGTGGACCGCGTGGCATTGCACAATGAATATTACGGCGCTCCAGCGCATCTGAGAGGCGGCATCGCTGCGTCGCCTACCGGGCAGGTGCGCGTCGACTCGATCCAGTCCGAAGTTCGATCCGAGCCTCGTAAGTCCATCCGACGCGATCCGCCCCCTGCTCCACCGCCGCCCGCGCCGACGGAGGACTTGCTCAGCCTGCGGCTCGCCGAGGAACTGGAGTTCGCGAGGCGCATGCTCGATACGATGGGCGACGAACTGTCGGGGGACGCCGCCGTGGTCATGCGTCATTCGGTTGCGCTGCAATCGGTGGATATCATCGGCCAGATGCTCGGCCATATCGCCAACGTCGTTCGCTCCAGCGACCCACCGGAGACCGTCAGCCGAATCGGCATGTGCGAACTCAAGTCACGATTGACCCGCCGAGCAATGTTCTAAGCTTGGCAATGACCGCTGCGCTCGCCTAGACGAGCACAATGGCCGGACGCTTTTACAACGAGTGGCAGATCGGCGACCGCATTGCCCATACGGTCACGCGCACGGTGACCGAGACCGACAATGTCCTGATCTCCACGCTCACCCATAATCCGCAGCCGCTCCATTTGGATCACGAAGCCGCCGCGGCGTCGGAATTTGGCAAGCCGCTGGTCAATTCCATCTTCACTTTCGGCCTGATGGTCGGGGTCAGCGTGGCCGACACCACGCTTGGTACGTTGATCGCCAATCTCGGCTACACCGATTTGACGTTTCCTGCCCCTGTGTTCGTCGGCGACACGCTGCGCACCGAGACCGAAGTTGCGACGCTGCGCGAAAGCAAGTCCCGCCCGAATGCCGGGATTGTCACCTTCGAACATAAAAGCTTCAACCAGCGCGGCGAACTGGTGGCCCGCTGTCTGCGTACGGCATTGCTGTTAAAGTCGGCCGCATGATCCCGCGGAGCTGGCTGTTCGTCCCTGCCGACAGCGAGCGGAAAATCGCCCGCGCACTTGATAGCGAAGCCGACGCCATCGTCTTCGATCTGGAAGACAGCGTCGCGCCGGACCGCAAGGCGATCGCGCGCGACATATTGCGCGCCATGTCCAAGCGCTCGGGAGGACCGCAGTGGTGGATGCGCATCAATCCGCTGCGCATCGACGACCATCGGGAAGATCTCGATCTGATCGGGATCGCGGACATCCACGGAATCATGCTTCCCAAGGCCGAGAGCGGCGGCGACGTGATCGAACTTGCCCACCGAACCGGCAACATCCCCGTGCACGCTATCGTCACCGAGACTGCGGCAAGCCTGTTCGGCCTGCTGTCGTATCGCGATCCGAAGTCGCCGCTGGTCGCGATGAGCTGGGGCGCCGAGGATCTTTCAGCCGCGCTCGGCGCCTCTTCGAAAAGCGGGAGCGACGGGGACCTCGCATTCACCTATCAGCTTGCGCGCTCGCTGTGCCTCGCCGGGGCGGTCGCGGCCGGCGTTCAGCCAGTCGATGGAGTGTTCACGAACTTTCGCGACCTTGCGGGCCTCCAGCTGGAAGCGGAAACCGCTCGGCGCGATGGTTTCACCGGCAAGCTTGCGATCCACCCCGATCAGGTTCCGGTGATCAATGCGGCCTTCGCGCCTTCGGAGGCCGAATTGGCGAGCGCGCGGGCGATCGTCGACGCGTTCGCGGCAAGCCCCGGCACAGGCGTGCTACAGGTCGACGGCCGCATGATCGACTGGCCCCATCTCATTCAGGCGCAGGGCCTGCTCGCCCGCGCTCGGTAGGAACTGACATGGCAGACTCAATCCACCCCGTTCCCCAAAACTATGCCGCCGCAATCGGCGCGCCCGAACTAGCCGAACTGCACCGCCGCGTGGACGAGGACACGGACACTTTCTGGCTCGACCAGGCAAAGCGGCTCGACTGGACCCGCTTCCCCACCCAGGCGGGCGATTGGTCGTTCACCGAGGCCGACTTCCGCATTCTCTGGTACGCCGACGGTCAGCTCAACCTGTCGGTCAATTGCCTCGACCGGCACCTTGCCGAGCGCGGCGACCGCACTGCACTCATATTCGAGGCCGATGAAGCCGGGCAGGGTCGTGCCATCAGCTATCGCGAACTGCACGCGGAGACCTGCCGGATGGGCAATCTGCTGCGGCAACGCGGGGTCCGGCGCGGCGACCGTGTGATGATCTACATGCCGATGATTCCCGAAGCCGCAGCGGCGATGCTTGCCTGCGCCCGGATCGGTGCGATTCATTCCGTGGTCTTCGGCGGTTTTTCTCCGGATAGCCTCGCCGGACGGATCGCAGATTGCGACGCCTGCGCCGTGATCACGGCCGACGAGGGCATGCGCGGCGGCAAGCACATTCCGCTGAAAGCCAATGTCGATGCCGCGCTCGAGCACCGCGATGTGCCGACGGTCATCGTGGTCAGCCGCACCGGCGCCGACGTGCCGATGAAGCAAGGGCGCGACATCTTGTATTCGGAGGTACGCGAGAGTCTCGCCACCGAATGCAAGCCCGAAATAATGAACGCCGAGGACCCGCTCTTCATCCTCTACACCTCTGGATCGACCGGAAAGCCCAAGGGCGTGGTCCACACCACCGGCGGCTATGCGGTCTGGGCGGCGACCACGTTCGACTGGATTTTCGGCGCGCGCGAGGACGACATTTTCTGGTGCACTGCGGACGTCGGCTGGATCACCGGCCACAGCTATGTCGTCTATGGCCCGCTGGCGATGGGCGCGACGAGCGTGATGTTCGACGGCGTCCCGAACTATCCCGACTTCGGCCGCTTCTGGGAAACGATCGACCGGCTCGGGGTCACCATCTTCTACACTGCACCGACCGCCATCCGGGCGCTGATGCGCGAAGGCGACGATTGGGTGACGCGCCACGGTCGCTCGTCTTTGCGCCTGCTCGGCACGGTCGGAGAACCGATCAACCCCGAGGCCTGGGAATGGTATTGGCGCGTCGTCGGCGACGGCCGCTGCCCGGTCGTCGATACGTGGTGGCAGACGGAGACCGGCGGGATTCTGATCTCGCCCTTCCCCGGGGCGACCGACATGAAGCCCGGTTCTGCGACCCGGCCACTGCCGGGGATCAAGCCCTTGCTGGTGGATGCCGAACATCGCGTGCTGGACGGCGCGGCGAGCGGTAATCTGTGTCTCGCGACGTCCTGGCCGGGGCAAATGCGGACCCTCTGGGGCGACCACGACCGCTTCTTCCAGACCTATTTCTCGGCTTATCCGGGCCTCTATTTCACCGGCGACGGATGCCGCCGCGACGCAGACGATTATTATTGGATCACCGGGCGCGTCGATGACGTGATCAACGTGTCCGGCCACCGCATCGGTACCGCGGAAGTGGAAAGCGCGCTGGTCGCCCATCCCAAGGTCGCGGAAGCCGCGGTGGTCGGTAGGCCGCACGAGATCAAGGGCCAGGGCATCTATGCATACGTCACATTGAACGCAGGCGAACTCGATACCGACGACCTTCGCAAGGAGTTGAACCAACTGGTCCGGCGCGACATTGGTGCCCTCGCCGCTCCGGAGAGAATTCATTTCACCGCAGCGCTTCCCAAGACGCGTTCCGGGAAAATCATGCGCCGAATCCTGCGCAAGATTGCCGAAGGGGAGACCAGCGGCTTCGGCGACACCTCCACTTTGGCTGATCCCACCGTGGTTGATGCACTGCTCGCCGGACGGGTCTGAAATATTGGACACATCGACAACCCCGGCGCATTGAACCTCGATGGTCCGATCAATTATCTTGTGCATGGCACTTGCCGGTTCCGGCAGCGCCACCGCCGCCGCCTTCGATCCGTTCGTTTTTTTCAGCGGTTCGACCCGCGGTGACGGGACGCTCAAGGTGGCGATGAAAGACAGTGAGTCGTTCAAGGTCGAAAGCCGCGGTCGCTCTGACGGAAAGGACGGCTTTGTCCTCGACCAGGTGATCCACCGGGCGTCCAAGCCCCCCAAGCAGCGGCGCTGGTTCCTGCGCGAAATTGCTCCAAACACTCTTGTCGGAACGATCAGTGACAGCCCCGGAGCGGTGCGCGGCCGCATCGTCGGCGATAGTCTGGTTCTGAACTATCCCGTGAAAGGTGGCCTGCGCGCCGAGCAAATCATGACCCCCGAGGGCAATGGCCGGGTCGTGCGCAGCAATATCGTCGTGAAGAAGCTCGGTGTCGTCGTCGCCAAGGTGCAGGAACTCATCCGCAAGTTGGACTGAGTATGTGTGCAACCCGAGGCCGGCATTGCTCGCGCTGCGAATATAAATCCCATCGGCGCAATGACATGGTGCATTCCGCCCAAAAAGGGTTACGCTCGCCGCTATGAGCCGCCGTCGTATCCCGCCCGCTCCCCTTGCCCTGATTTCGCGGCGCAGCTCGCTGCTGATGCTGTCGTCGTCCGCTTTACTTGCAGCATGCGGCGGTGGTGGTGGCAGTGGTGGGGGCGGCGGCGGGTCCCCCACGCCGACTCCAACGCCCACGCCGACTCCAACGCCGACACCCACACCGGTGACGGGCCCCGCGTGGTTTGGCTACGGCCGCGATGCGCAGCACACCGCCGTGAGCTCCATCGCGTCGCAAAACCTCGGGCGCATTGCGTGGACGGCCCCCGTCGATCTCGCGCCACAGTACACGCCGGGTGGAGCGTTGCTCACGCACTACGGTTCGCCCGTCGTGACCACAGCGAACACGGTCGTGTTCCCCGTGAAAACGGGCGCCGCCGGAGGCTATCGTATCGAGGCCCGGATCGGCGCGAACGGGGTTTCATTATGGTCGCTGAATAGCGACTATGTCGCCCCGCCGCACAATTGGAATCCGCCGTACAATCCACTCCTAACGCCGCAGGGCGAGATCGTTGCACCCGCGGCCGGCGGCAAGCTGTTGGTACGCGCCAGTCCGGATACGGCCACCGGGGCGCTCGCGACAATGGTTTTTTACGGTGCAGCCGCGTACAACGCCGATCCCGCATCGTTCGAGGCGACCGTGTTCATCAACACGCCGCTAACGGCCGACGCACAGGGCAACATTTTCTTCGGCTTTCGCGTAACGGGCACGAACCCTGCAGGGCTGGTGAGCGGCATCGCGCGAGTTTCGCCCAATGGCAGCGGCATATGGGTTGGTGCCGCCGCGGCCGCCGGGGATCCCGCAATTCAGAAGCCGGCGATGAATTGCGCACCCGCGCTCTCGAATGACGGCGCCACTGTCTACATTGCAGTGAACATCAACGCCGCGTCCGGGGTCACGCAGACCGGCTACCTGCTCGCACTCAACAGTACGACGCTGGCGACCCGCGCTAGGGGCGATTTGATCGATCCCAGTTCCAATATGCGCGCACGAGTGAGCGACGACGCCACGTCCGCGCCGGTGGTCGGCCCAGACGGCCGCGTATTCTACGGCGTGCTGGAATCGCAGTTTCCGACACACAACGCCCGTGGCTGGCTGCTGCAGTTCGACGCATTGCTCAATCCGGTTGGCTTTCCGGGCAGCTTCGGGTGGGACGTGTCGCCGAGCATCATCCCCGTCTCGATGGTGCCATCCTACGTTGGGACGTCAACGTACCTGCTAGCGCAGAAGTACAATAATTACGCGGGGGTGGGCACGGGCGACGGGATGAACCGGATGGCCGTGCTCGACCCGAAGGCAAGCCAGGCCGACCCGATTGTGCCAAGCGTCCAGGTGATGCGCGAAGTGATGACCATCCTCAGCCCCACGCCGA
>JBDSZD010000037.1:0-2278 GCA_039925325.1 Sphingomicrobium sp. | reverse complement strand
TATTGGCTCAATCCGGGCGATGCCGGCTTGCCGATGTCGGTGGACTGGCAATTGCCGAAAGGCGCGAGCATGGGGCCGCTGCGCTATCCCGTGCCGACCCGACTGCTGATCGCCGGATTGATGAACTACGTCTACGACCGCGACTATGCGGTCCTCGTGCGGATGAAGGTACCCGCGGACGCGCGCGGCGCGCTCCCGATTCGAGTAGACGCCCGCTGGCTCGCCTGCACCGACCGAATCTGCGTCCCCGAGAAGGGACAGTTCGCGCTCGATCTTCCGGTTGGCACGGGCGTCGATCGCAGAGCCCAGTTCGACACGTGGCGGCAATCCCTGCCGCGCCCGCTGGCGTCGCCGGCCAGATTCGCCATCACGGACAATATGCTCCGGCTCGCCATTCCCTTGCCCGCCAGCGTTGAAGTCGGCGAAGCCTATGTCTTTCCCGCTACCGATGGGTCGGTCGAATATGCCGGAAAGCAAAGCTTCGCTCGGTCGGGTGACACATTGATCGCGGAGCTTCCCCGCGGGCCGGATGTTCCAAAACAATTCGCTGGAGTACTCGCGCTTGGCGACGGGCGCGGGCTCGAATTCAGCGCGTCCCCGGGCGCGGTCCCGGCGCAGGCAGATAAGAGCGCAGGGCAGGGCGCGCGTGCCATCCTTCTGGCAGTGCTGGGGGCAATCGCGGGTGGAATCCTGTTGAACCTGATGCCGTGCGTATTTCCGATCCTTGCTTTGAAGGCGCTGCATCTCGCCCGGAGCGGGGGCGACGAGCGCGAGGCGCGGAGGGATTCCCTGGCGTATGCTGCTGGCGCCGTCGTCGGGACGGGCGTGCTCGGCGTCGCGTTGCTGGCAATCCGCGCCGGCGGCACCGCAGCCGGTTGGGCGTTCCAGCTGCAAGATCCGCGCACCTTGCTGGTTCTGCTCCTTTTGACCACAGCGATCACTGCCAATCTCGCCGGTCTGTTCAGTCTGCCGGTCCTGGGTGGGCGCGCGCGTCCGGCGGGTGGGTTTGGAACCGGGTTGCTGGCAGCCTTCGTTGCAACCCCCTGCGCCGGGCCTTTTCTCGGCGCAGCGCTGGGAACTGCATTGCTGCTGCCGCTGGCGGGATCGGTGCTGGTGTTCGCTGCGCTGGGCCTCGGCCTTGCAATTCCCTTCCTGCTGGTTGCCTTCATTCCTGCCTTGCGGAAGCGCTTGCCCAAGCCCGGGGCGTGGATGGTCCGGCTGCAGCGCGTGTTGGCGATTCCGATGGCCGCCACGGCAGCTGCCTGCCTGTGGCTGTTGTACCGGCAGACCGGCCTGACTGGCCTTGCAATTGCCCTCGCTTCCACGATCGTCTTGATCGCGCTCCTGCTTGCCTATCGGATCGCTCAGCGCCTTGAGAAATCTTTGGGCTGGCCGCTGTTCGGGCTCGTTATCGCGATCGCGGCGGGAGCGATTTTCACGCTGCCCGACCGGATCGCAGCAATTGCGGCAGCGCCCGCCGGAACCGAAGCTTGGAGCGAAGCGAGGGTAGCGGACTATCGCCAGCAAGGACGCCCGCTGTTCGTCTATTTCACCGCCGACTGGTGCCTGACCTGCAAGGCGAACGAAGCGACCGCGATCGACCGCAGCGAAGTCCGCTCCGAATTCCGCAAGGCGGGCGTCAAAATCTTGGTCGGCGACTGGACCAATGGCGATCCAGCCATCACGCGCTTCCTCGAAAGCCGCGGTCGCGCGGGCGTGCCGCTTTACCTCTGGTATCCTCCGGGCAAACAGCCGGAAGAGCTCCCCCAGATTCTTACGCCAGGAATGCTGGTCAGCCGCGCGCAAGCCGCCAACATTGTGAGCAAGCCGCGGAACGGCTAGTCGCCGCCGATGCAGACCGCACCGACATTCCAGGACATTCAGGCCGCCGCCAAACGGATCGACGGCGCGGTCATCCGCACGCCCACGCTGATGAGCCGGACATTGTCCGAAATTATCGGTGCCGAAGTGTGGCTGAAGTTCGAAAACCTCCAGCTAACCGCCGCCTATAAGGAGCGCGGCGCGCTTAACAAATTGCTGCAATTGTCGGACGAGGAGCGCGCGCGCGGCGTGATCGCGGCATCGGCCGGCAATCATGCGCAAGGCGTTGCCTATCACGCCAAGCGGCTCGGCATTCCGGTCACCATCGTCATGCCGGACGCGACTCCGCTGGTGAAGATCACGCAGACCGAGGGGCACGGCGCGGACGTCGTGATTCACGGCGACATGTTCGACGATGCTTATGCAAAAGCGCGCGAACTGGAGGCAGAGAAAGGCC
>JBDSZD010000036.1:0-1821 GCA_039925325.1 Sphingomicrobium sp. | reverse complement strand
CGCGGGCAGCAAAAGGGTATCGCCGGCTGGGCGACACGGTTTCGCGAGAAGATGAAGGCGACTGCAACCAAGTGAGAAAGGCGCTCCGCTGGGCCGGGCTGCTCGTCGTGACCGCTGCCGCGCTGCTGATTTATGCCTTCTTCGAAGCGCGCCACGATCCGGTGCTCCGAACAACTACAATTTCGCTTGTGGGATTGCCGCCCGGTAACCCTCCGCTGAAGGTGGCGCTCATTTCCGATACGCACCTTGCGTCGCCCGACAATTCGGTCGAGCGGCTGAACCGGCTTGTGGACCAAGTGAATAGTGGACGGCCGGACATCGTTCTGCTCGCCGGTGACTATATCGGCGAAGGGAAGCATTTTAGCGACTGGCCGTCGCGGAAGGAGGCCGTCGCGCCCTTTGCTCGCCTTAAACCCAAGCTGGGTGTGGTGGCTGTTCTCGGAAACCATGATCATTGGGCAGACGCCAGGGAAGTTGCTCAGGCGCTCAGTGCAGTTGGAGCCACAGTGCTGATCAACCAAGCGGTACGACTGGGGCCGATTACAATCGGGGGCATCGATGATGATTTCGTCGGCAAAGCGGATGCCGGAGCGACGATCCGACAGGCCCGCGAACTAGGCGGTCCCTTGCTCCTCCTGACCCATAGCCCGGACATCTTTCCTGAGCTGCCCGCCGGTTCGGTCCTGCTGGCGGGGCACACGCATTGCGGGCAGGTCACGGTCCCATTCGTCGGCGCACCTTACGTGCCCTCGCGCTTCGGCAATCGCTACCGTTGCGGCCGCTACGATGAAAGTGGCAAGACGCTGATCGTCAGTTCCGGCATCGGGACCAGCGTTATCCCATTGCGGTTCGGTGCGATGCCCGACTGGTGGCTGCTCACCTTGGTACCGCCAAGGGGCCCGACCATCTGATTAGTCTAAAGCGCACGCTTTCCAGTCGCTTGAGTTTCGGCCATTGGGCGCTTGAACCGGAGTGAAGCTGAAATGTGCGGAATCGTTGGGATTGTTGGCGGCAATGCTGTTGCCCAGCGGCTGTTCGATGGACTGAAGCGGCTCGAGTATCGCGGTTATGACAGCGCGGGCATTTGCACCATCGACGGCGGCAAGTTGCAGCGTCGTCGGGCCGAGGGCAAGCTGGAGAATCTGAAGGCCGAGCTGGCGGCCGATCCGCTGCCTGGCGATGTCGGCATCGCGCATACGCGCTGGGCGACGCACGGTCCGCCGACGGTCGGCAATGCCCATCCGCATATCGCGGGTCCGGTCGCACTCGTGCACAACGGCATCATCGAGAACTTCCGGCCGCTGCGCGACGAACTGATCGCCGACGGATGCAGGTTTTTGAGCGAGACCGACAGCGAGGTCGTCGCCCATCTGGTGGCGCGCGAGGTGGAACGCGGTGCATCCCCACAGGATTCCGTCGCGGCCGTCCTCCCAAGATTGCACGGGGCCTTCGCGATCGCCTTTCTGTTCCGCGACGAGCCGGACCTGATCATCGGCGCGCGCATGGGGGCCCCGTTGACCGTGGGCTATGGCGAGGGTGAGAATTATCTCGGGTCCGACGCGCTCGCGCTTGCGCCGCTCACGCAGCGCATCGCCTATCTCGACGAGGGCGACTGGGTGGTTGTGCGGCGAGACAGCGTGCAGATTTACGACCGCGCCAATCGGCCAGTCGATCGCACGATTGTCGAATCCGGGGCATCGTCGGCACCGATCGAAAAGGGCAATTACCCCCATTACATGCTCAAGGAGATTTACGAGCAGCCGCTGGTGGTCGCCCAGACCCTGCAAAGTTATGTGCGACCGTTCGAGGGCGAAGTTGCGC
>JBDSZD010000035.1:0-3248 GCA_039925325.1 Sphingomicrobium sp. | reverse complement strand
CGGTCTGGTTTGAGGAGCTTTTGCGCGTGGCGACCCTGGGAATGAGCGAAGCCGAACGCGCGGCGATCGCCCGCTTCGACGCGGATGTCATCAAACCTTCGATGACCGGCCTCGTGATCCTGCAATTCACCGCCGAATGGTGCGGGCCGTGCAAGCAATTGTCGCCGATCCTCGACAAGGTCGCGGCGGATTATGCCGGCAAGGGCGTGACGCTCGCGCGGATCGACGTCGACAAGGAGAAAATGATCGCGGCGCAGTTCCGCGTGCAGTCGATTCCCACGGTCTACGCCTTCCATCAGGGGCAGCCGGTTGTCGACCTGACCGCGTATCGGTCCGAGGGCCAGATCACCAAGGCGCTCGATCAAATCCTCGCCCAGTTGAAGCTGGAGCCTGCGGAGGCGGAGAAAACGGCGGAGATCGAACCGTTGATCGCGATGGCTGAGCAGGTGCTGGCGGAAGGCGATGCTGCGCGCGCAGTCAACATCTTCCGCCAGATCTACGAGATCGCGCCGGACGAGGAAGCGGTCGTTGGCGGGCTGCTGCGGGCATTGGTCGCCAATGGCGAAATCGACGAAGCGCGGCTGTTGTCCGAATCGCTCAAGCCGGAACTGCTCAAGGCTCCTGCCATAGCGCGGGCCAAGGCAGCGATGGAGCTCGCCGCGGCATCGGACGGCACGGATTTGCAGGCTTTGGAGGCGCGCGCCGCCGCCAGTCCCGACGATCTCGACGCCCGCTTCGAGCTTGCCGTGGCCAAGGCCGCAGGCGGCGAGCGTGACGCTGCTGCCGACGCGCTGCTCTCCATTATCGAACAAGACCCCGAGTGGGGCGAGGGCAAGGTGCGCGAGCGCTTTCTGCACTTGCTCGAAGCCGAGGGCCTGGCGGATCCCTGGTCGCGCGCGCAGCGCCGGCGATTGTCAGCCCTTCTGTTCACCTGATGCGGGTGCCGATCTTCCCGCTCGCGGGCGCGATCCTGTTCCCGCGATCGCAGCTTCCGCTGCACATCTTCGAACCGCGCTACCGCGAGATGGTGCGGGACGCGATGGACGGTGCGGGCCGCATCGGCATGATCCAGCCGCACGGTGCCGACGAGGGTCCGCCGCTCTATCCGGTCGGCTGTCTCGGCGAGCTGGTGGGAGTCGAGGAATTGGACGACGGCCGGTTCAATATCGTGCTGCACGGGTCCAGCCGCTTCCGGCTGATCGCCGAGGCGGACCTCGGCACGCCATACCGGTACGCGGACATCGACGCGGATGCCTTCGACGACCGCGAGCCGCCGCCGCTAGCGATGATCGCACGCGCGGAAGTCGAGCGCGAGGCGCGGCGGCTGGGGGACGCATTGAGGTTATCCGTCGACTGGGACGCGGTCGGACGGCTCGACGACGAAATGCTGGTCAATGCCATCGCCCAGGTCGCGCCCTTCGATTTCGCGGCGAAACAGGCGCTGCTGGAACAGGAAACGCTCGCCGCCCGCGCCGATCTTCTAGTCCAGCTAATGCAATTCCAGCGCATGACCCCAGGCGGTGCCGACATGGAACCGACGATTCAGTAATTCAGATCGGCAGTCCGCGGAGGAGCAGCGGCAGGTCGCCTGTAGTCCCACGCGCTTCGCCCATCAGTTGCTGATTGAGTGGCCGGATGCGCCCGACCAGGCCCATTCCGAAGCGGCGGATCGCGGACGCAGTGCGGCCCGGGACGCTGTAAATCCGCGTCAGGCTGTCCGTCGCGGCCGCCACCATCAAGCTGTCGAGGGAACGCCAGCGCTGGTAGCGCGCGAGCAATTGCGCATCGCCGAGGTCAAGTCCCAGCCGCGCGCCTTCGACCAGAACCTGCGTCAGCGCGGCGACGTCGCGGAAACCGAGGTTGAGTCCCTGACCGGCGATCGGATGAATGGCGTGCGCGGCATCCCCGGCCAGCGCGAGCCGGTGGCCGGTGATTTGGGCGGCATGGTGAAAGCCCAAGGGATAAGACGAGCGCGGCGCGGCCATGCGGATTTCGCCTAGGAACCCGCCCATGGCGGCGCGCGCTTCGGCGGCGAAATCCTCGTCGGACAGCGACAACCAGCCGGACGCGTCGTCGCTTGGAACCGACCAGACGATTGCTGAACGGTGGCCAACTGCGTCGTCGATCATCGGCAGCAAGGCGAACGGACCGGTCGGGTAGAATATCTCGTAAGCGACATGGTCATGCGCGCCCTCATGGCGGAGCGTGGAGACGATCGCCTGATGCTTGTAACGCCAGTGCGCCATGCGGATGCCGGCGGCGTCGCGCATCGGAGAGTTGCGGCCGTCGGCGGCGACCAGCAACGGCGCATGCAGCTTGCGCCCGTCGGACAGCGACACAATGACGCCATGCTCTCCCCGCTCGATATCGCGCACTTGCGATTTCCACAGCAGCCAGCTGTTGCTCCCGGCCTCGGCGCGGGCGCGAAGGGCGGCGCGAAGGTGGCGGTTTTCGTGCATCGAGCCGAGCGGCTCGTCGCCTTCCTGTGCGTCGAAGTGGAGCCCGCCCGGCGCAAGCCCGTCCGCGACCGCGATGCGCCGGATCGGGCAGCCGGGCGCAGGCAAGTGCCGATCGACGCCAATCGCTCCGAACATCCGCGCCGAACTCGATGAGACCGCGCTGGTACGTCCGTCGAATCCAGCGCCAATGCGCTGCTCCGGGTCGGCAGGATCGAGCACGATGGCGGAGATACCGCTGGAATCCAGAGCGGCCGCCAACGCGAGCCCGACAAGCCCCCCGCCCAGGATGATGACGTCGGAACGATCCATGCCTGACCCACTAGCGGCTCCGGCCCGCATTTGCGAGCGCGCGACCGCTGATTACAGAGCGCTTGACCGTGGAGTCCCGGACAAGGCATTCTATCCCCCGCACGATAAGCGGGGATAAACGATGGCGACGGTGGCCACACAAGCACGCAAGCGAGACCTCGAGCCGCATTGGCGTGACGCCTTGCGGTCTACTGCTGCAAGGTTCGCCACGCGCTGCGGCGGCGCATTGCTGATCGCCCTGGCGGTGGCGCTCGGTATTGCGCTGGCGACGCACAGTTCGACCGATGATGCCGTAATGACGGCCGCCGGTGGGCCGCCGGCCAATTGGCTCGGGGGTGCCGGCGCTTATACGAGCGACGTGCTGCTATTGCTGTTCGGCCTTGGATCGATCCTGTTCCTGCCGACCATCGCGCTGGCTGGCATCCGTTTAATCCGATTGCGTCCCAAGGGACGGCTCAGTCGAGCCTCACTCGTGGCGGC
>JBDSZD010000034.1:0-9423 GCA_039925325.1 Sphingomicrobium sp. | reverse complement strand
TTCTCGTCGCGGTCCTCGAGCACGGCCAGCGCCGAACCCGTGATGATCGGAATGTTGTCGCCGTCATAGCCGCGCTTCGACAGCTCTTCGCGAATCTCAAGCTCGACCAGTTCAAGCAGCTCGGGATCATCGACCTGATCGACCTTGTTGAGGAACACGACCATGGTCGGAACGCCGACCTGGTTGGCGAGCAGGATGTGCTCCTTGGTCTGCGGCATCGGGCCATCGGCAGCCGACACCACCAGGATCGCGCCGTCCATCTGCGCGGCGCCGGTGATCATGTTCTTCACATAATCGGCGTGGCCCGGGCAATCGACGTGCGCGTAGTGGCGGTTGGCGGTCTCATATTCGACGTGCGCCGTCGAAATGGTGATGCCGCGCTCGCGCTCTTCCGGAGCCTTGTCGATGTTGGCGAAGTCAACCGCAACGCCGCCGCCCGACTTGGCCAGCACCTTGGTGATCGCCGCCGTCAAAGACGTCTTGCCATGATCGACGTGACCGATGGTGCCGATGTTGCAGTGCGGCTTGTTCCGCTCAAATTTAGCCTTCGCCATTTTACGCCTCTTCTTGTCTAGAAATACGGGGCGGCCCGCTCCTGTGCGAGGGCGCCCATAGCTTCAATTTTCCGCTTATGCCAGCTTGGCCTTCACCTCGTCGGCGACGTTTTGCGGCACTTCCTCATAGTGAGAGAATTGCATCGAATATTGCGCGCGCCCCTGAGTGAACGAACGGAGCTGGTTGACGTATCCGAACATGTTCGCAAGTGGAACCGTCGCTTCGATCGCCTGGGCATTGCCGCGCGTGTCGGTGCCCTGGATCTGCCCGCGGCGGCTGTTCAAGTCGCCGATGACGTCGCCGAGATAATCCTCGGGGGTGACGACTTCGACCTTCATGATCGGCTCAAGCAAGGTGATCCCGGCTTTTTGCGCCGCTTCGCGCATTGCGCCGCGCGCGCAGATTTCGAACGCGAGCGCCGACGAATCGACGTCGTGATATTTGCCGTCGGTCAATTGCACTTCGAAATCGATGATCGGGAAGCCGATCAACGATCCGGTCTCGGCTGTTTCGCGCATGCCCTTTTCAACCGACGGGATATATTCCTTCGGAACGTTGCCGCCCTTGATGTTGTCGGTGAACACGAAGCCCGACCCGCGCTCGCCCGGCTTCACGCTGATGCGAATTTCCGCGAACTGGCCCGATCCGCCCGATTGCTTCTTATGCGTGTAGGTCAGTTCGACCGGCTTCGAGAGATATTCGCGATATGCCACCTGCGGGGCGCCGACATTGGCCTCAACCTTGAACTCGCGCTTCATCCGGTCGACCAGAATCTCGAGGTGGAGCTCGCCCATCCCCTTGATGATCGTCTGGCCCGATTCATGGTCGGACGTCACCCGGAAGGACGGATCCTCGCGGGCAAGACGGTTGAGCGCGATGCCCATCTTTTCCTGGTCGGCCTTGGTCTTGGGTTCCACCGCGACCTCGATAACCGGGTCCGGAAATTCCATCCGCTCAAGGATGATCGGGGCGTTGATCGCGCACAAAGTCTCGCCGGTGGTGGTGTCCTTGAGACCCGCCAACGCGACGATGTCGCCGGCATAAGCAATCTGGATATCTTCGCGGTCGTTGGCATGCATCAGCAGCATGCGGCCAACCTTTTCCTTCTTGTCTTTGACCGAATTGTGCACTTGGCTCGCGGTCTCGAGCGTGCCCGAATAGATGCGCGCGAAGGTCAGAGTGCCGACGAACGGATCGTTCATGATCTTGAACGCAAGCGCCGAAAATGGTGCATCATCGGTCGGCGCGCGCGTTTCCGTGGTGACGCCGTCGAGCTTGAGCCCTTCGACGGGCGGAATGTCGAGCGGGCTCGGAAGATAATCGACCACCGCGTCGAGCAGGGGCTGGACGCCCTTGTTCTTGAACGCGGAGCCGCACAGCACGGGGACGAAGGAGAAGTTGAGCGTACCCTTGCGGATCAGCGCCTTCAGCGTCGCAACGTCGGGCTCCGTACCGCCGAGATAGGCTTCCATCACCTCGTCGTCCTGCTCGACGGCCATCTCGATCAGGTCGGTCCGAGCAGTGGCGGCGGCGGCGGCGAGGTCGGCAGGGATCTCCTGATATTCGAACTTCGCGCCAAGCGATTCTTCCAGCCAGATGATCGCGCGATTCTCGACCAGATCGACCAGCCCCTTGAACGTGCCTTCGATGCCGATCGGGAGATAGAGGACGGCCGGACGCGCGCCCAGGCGGTCCTTGATCATCGCAACGCACATTTCGAAATTGGCGCCGGTGCGGTCGAGCTTGTTGACGAAGCACATCCGCGGGACTTTGTACTTCTCGGCTTGCCGCCAGACGGTTTCGGACTGCGGCTCGACGCCGGCAACGCCGTCGAAACAGGCGACCGCGCCGTCGAGCACGCGCAGGCTGCGCTCGACCTCAATGGTGAAGTCGACGTGGCCGGGCGTGTCGATGATGTTGATGCGGTGCTCGGGACCCTTGCCGTCGCCCGCGGCCCAGAAACAGGTCGTGGCCGCTGACGTGATGGTGATCCCGCGCTCCTGCTCCTTCTCCATCCAGTCCATGGTCGCGGTGCCCTCATGGACCTCGCCGATCTTGTAGGACTTGCCGGTGTAATAGAGGATGCGCTCGGTGGTCGTCGTCTTGCCGGCGTCGATGTGCGCCATGATGCCGATATTGCGATAACGATCGAGCGGATGGCTGCGGGCCATGTCAGGTCTTCCTTGACGATGCTGGGAGCCGACCGATGCCGGCTCCCCGCGATATAGGAGTAAAAACTACCAGCGGTAGTGCGAGAAGGCGCGGTTGGCTTCGGCCATGCGGTGCGTGTCTTCGCGCTTCTTGACCGCGTTGCCGCGGTTCTGCGAGGCGTCCATCAGCTCGCCCGACAAGCGGCCGGCCATGGTCTTTTCCGACCGCGCGCGCGCCGCGGTGATCAGCCAGCGAATGGCCAGCGCCTGAGCGCGCTCGATGCGCACTTCGACCGGGACCTGATAGGTGGCGCCGCCGACGCGACGGCTGCGGACCTCGATGCCCGGCTTCACATTGTTGAGCGCCTCGTGAAACACCCCGATCGGGTCCTTCTTGAGACGGGTCTCGACGGTTTCGAGCGCGCCATAGACGATGCCTTCGGCGACGGACTTCTTGCCATCGAGCATGACGCTATTCATGAACTTGGACAGGACCTCATCACCGAACTTCGGATCGGGGAGGATTTCGCGCTTTTCGGGGCGGCGACGACGGGACATAGGTGTTCCTTTCTCTTCAGCCGTGTCCGGAATATTTCCGGGGCTTACTCGTCAAATTACTTCGGACGCTTGGCGCCATACTTAGAGCGGGACTGACGACGGTCCTTGACACCCTGTGTGTCGAGCACGCCGCGAAGCACGTGATAGCGCACGCCGGGAAGGTCGCGCACACGGCCGCCACGGATCAGCACGACGCTATGCTCCTGGAGGTTGTGGCCTTCGCCGGGGATGTAGCTGATCACTTCGCGCTGGTTGGTCAGGCGGACCTTGGCCACCTTGCGCAATGCCGAGTTCGGCTTCTTCGGGGTGGTCGTATAGACCCGGGTGCAGACGCCGCGCTTTTGCGGATTCTGCTCCATCGCAGGGACCTTCGACTTGGCCTTCTGCGGTTCGCGACCCTTGCGGATCAGCTGGTTAATCGTTGGCATGAAGCCCTTCACCTTTCCTTGCCAGCATCGACTGGCGGTTACTTTGCTCAACATGAAAAGCGTGAACGCCTGAGGCGACCCTCTCCCAAGGGCCACCGGCCTTCACGCATCGAGCAATGTTCAGCTCTGTCCATCAGGGGACGGTAACCGTGACCCCGCGGACGAGCGGCCCCTACAGGACCGCCGATGCAAGGTCAACGGACAGCCGCTGGAACGAACTGCTCCCGGGGTGTGCCGTCGATATGGGATAGCCGCTCAACGGGGAATTTGATGACCAGGCCGGATTTTTCGAGTTTGCAGTCGTAGATCGCCCCCAGCAAGCCGGCGGCACTTATGGGGCTACCAGTCGCGGCTCGTGTCTTACTCGGTCGTCTTCCCGTCCCACTCCTCGTGCGGATGGCGCTTGTCGGCCTCGGCCTTGGTCGACTGGACGATCCCGTCGAGATGCTCGGGCGGTCCGTAGATGCTGTAGAGGCGCAAGGGTGCGGCGCTCGTATTGCGCACATTGTGGCGAGCGCCTGCCGGAACGATGACGGCAAAGTCGTCCTCGACCGGATTTTCAACGCCGTCGATATCGACGATTCCGCTGCCTTCCTCGATCCGGAAGAACTGGTCGCGGTCCTCGTGCACTTCCTCGCCGATCTCGTCGCCCGGCTGGAGCGTCATCAGCACGAGCTGCAGATGATGCCCGGTGTAAAGCACACGCCGGAAATCCTCATTCTCGATCGTCTGCCGTTCGACATTGTCGCAATAGCCGCGCTTCATTTCACACCCTTTCGCTCGCTTGATCACAAACATTCGGCTCGTCGCGGCGTTCCCGCTTGTGCGGCCGATCCGTCAGCGCTTCAGAGGATCGTGGCCCCAGTTCATCAGCGAGTAGCGCCACCGCGAGGTCGCGATGTTGGCGGGCTCCTGCGCGCGGTGGCGTTTCACATAACCGACGACCTTGCGCATATGGGCGTAATCCGCGTCGGTCAGCACGTTCGCCTGCTTGCCGAGAATGGCCACGATCTTCCGCCCGCTCGCATGGCCAACGCTCTCTTTCGCCTTGCCGTCCACGCCCTTGAACCCGACGGCGCGGCTTTCTTTGGTCGTCAGCCAGCGCTCCAGTTCCGACGCGGTCATGTTCACCGCATCGTGAAAGTCCTTGGCAACCCTATCGCGATCAAGCTGCGGCATGAGCCCTAAGTGGGGTGCCTTGCCGCAAACGGAATACGGTCATTCGGCCTAGATGTGAATCACCTTGCCGTACGCGGCGAGGACGCTTTCGTGCATCATCTCGCTCAAGGTCGGGTGCGGGAAGACGGTCTGCATGAAGTCGGTTTCGACCAGCTCGGCCTGCTTGCCGACGGTATAGCCCTGGATCAGCTCGGTGACCTCCGCACCGATCATATGCGCGCCGAGCAGTTCGCCGGTCCTGGCGTCGAACACGGTCTTGATGAAGCCGTCGGTCTCGCCCAGCGCGATCGCCTTGCCGTTGCCGATGAACGGGAATTTGCCGACCTTGACCTCATGCCCCGCTTCCTTGGCTTTGGCTTCGGTCATGCCGACCGAGGCGACCTGCGGACGGCAATAGGTGCAGCCGGGGATGTTGGCCGCGTCCATCGCGTGCGGGTGGACGTCCTTGTTGCCGAGTTCCTGAGCGATGGCTTCCGCCGCGATCACGCCTTCGTGGCTGGCCTTGTGCGCAAGCCACGGCGGCGCGGTGATGTCGCCGATCGCCCACAGGCCCTGCACATTGGTGCGGCACATCGGGTCGGTCTTGAGGAAACCGCGGTCGGTTTCGACCTTGAGTGCTTCGAGGCCGATATTTTCGGTATTGGGGACGATACCGACGGCGACGATGGCGTGGCTGAAGCGATGCTCGGCCGACTTGCCGTCCGCCGTCTTGATCTTGGCCGCGACGCCTTTGGCATCGGCGGTCAGGCTTTCGACGCCCGCACCGGTAAGGATGGTCATACCCTGCTTCTTGAGGCTCTTGCCGAGGAAGTCGCTGACGTCGGCGTCCTCGACCGGCACGATGCGGTCGAGCATTTCGACGACGGTCACCTTCGCGCCGAGGTCGGAATAGAAACTGGCGAACTCGATCCCGATCGCGCCGGAGCCGATGACCAGCAGCTCGGTCGGCATTTCGGCGGGGACCATTGCGTGGCGGTAGGTCCAGATGCGCTTGCCGTCCGATTTCGCGAACGGCAGTTCGCGGGCGCGCGCGCCGGTGGCGACGATGATGTGCTTCGCTTCCAGCTCGGTCGCCTTGCCGTCCTTATCGGTGACGCTGAGCTTGCTCGCGGCGGTGAGCTTGCCCTCGCCCATGTGCACCGCGATCTTGTTTTTCTTCATCAGCCCGGTGACGCCCTTGTTGAGCTGCGACGCGACGCCGCGGCTGCGCTGGACGATGGCGGCGAGATCGGCCGCGACACCGGTCGCAGAGAGACCGTAAGCCTTTGCGTTCTGCATCTGGTGGAACACTTCGGCCGAGCGCAGCAACGCCTTGGTCGGGATGCATCCCCAGTTAAGGCAGATGCCACCGAGATTCTCGCGCTCGACGATGGCGGTCTTGAGGCCAAGCTGCACCGCGCGGATCGCCGCGACATAGCCGCCGGGGCCGGAGCCGAGGACGATGAGGTCGTAGGTTTCAGCCATGATTGTTTCTCAGCTCCAATGCATCTGGGCGCTTGTGAATAGCGGCGTACCACCAGGTAGCGCCTGCAAGCAGGGCAGGTGCCCCCAGGAGGGTAAGACTATGCGGAAGTGCAGACGGCCCGAAGAAGAGAACGACGAAGAGGCTTACCGCAGCCAGCCCAACGAGCACGTATGCGAGGGCAGATCGGATACCCCTCGCCTCAAGGAGCACTGCAAGCGGAAGGAAGAAGAAGACAGTGACGAATGCAGTAACCGGGAACGTAAAGACCAACCATCCCGCCGTTGAGTCGAGAATGCCAAGGACAGTTCCGTCTCCGAGCAGGTTTTCGACATTCCCAGCGAGAGTTGAGGCCAAGCCCGTCGCGAGACTACCCGCTAACCAAGTTAGAAATAGTGCGCCGAAATGCGGACGCATCAAGCCAGCATTCCCAGCGGGTTCTCGACCAGCTGCTTGAACGCCTGCATCAGCTTGGCGCCGTCGGCCCCGTCGATCGCGCGGTGGTCGAAGCTGCCGGTGGCCGACATGACCGTCGCGATCTGGAGCGAGTCATTGACGACATAGGGCCGCTTCTCGCCCGCGCCGATGGCCATGATCATGCCCTGCGGCGGGTTGATGATCGCTTCGAACTGCTTGATCCCGTACATGCCCATGTTGCTTAGGCTCGCGGTGCCGCCCGTATACTCTTGCGGCTGCAATTTCCCTTCGCGGGCGCGGCCGGCGAGATCCTTCATCTCGGTCGAGATCGCGGCGACGCCCTTGCCCGCCGCGTCGACGATGATTGGGGTGATCAGGCCGCCCGCGATGCTGACCGCGACGCTGATGTCGGCGCGGCTGAACTTGAGCAAGGTATCGCCGGTGAATTGCACATTGCAGTCGGGAACCTGGACCAGCGAGACGGCGAGCGCCTTGATCAGCAGATCGTTGACGCTGAGTTTCACATTGCGCGGCGCGAGGCTGGCGTTGAGCTCGCCGCGCAATTTCAACAGCGCGTCGAGGTTGATGTCGACCGTCAGATAGATGTGCGGGACGGTCTGCTTCGATTCGGTCAGACGGCGCGCGATGGTCTTGCGCATATTGCTGAGCTTTTCGGTCTCGTGCGGGATGGCCGAGTCGGCCTGAGCAGCGGGTGCTGTAGCCGCTTGCGGGGTCGAAGCTGCGGTGGCGGTCGGCTGCGTCTGTGCGCCCGCGCCAGCAACATCAGCCTTCACCACGCGACCGCCGGGGCCGCTGCCCTTGAGGCTGGAAATATCGATACCCTGCTGTTCCGCCAGACGGCGCGCTAGCGGGGAGACTTTGATTCTGTTTCCCTCTCCCTCTCCCGTGGGAGAGGGAGGAGCCGCGACAGCGGCGGAGGGTGAGGTCGTGACTGTCTGCGGAACCGCATCCGCCTTCGGCTCGGCGACAACCACCTCACCCGCCGGCGGCTTCGCCTCGGCACCCTCTCCCGCGGGAGAGGGAATCGCGCTCGCATCCTCCCCTTCGCCCGCCAAAATCGCGATCGGCGTTCCGACTTTCACCCCGTCCGTGCCCTCGGCGATCAGGATCTTGGCGATCGTGCCTTCGTCGACCGCTTCGAATTCCATCGTCGCCTTGTCGGTCTCGATCTCGGCGAGAATGTCGCCCGACTTCACTTCGTCGCCTTCCTTGACCAGCCATTTGGCCAGCGTCCCTTCCTCCATGGTCGGGGACAGCGCGGGCATCTTCAGTTCCATCGGCATCGGCGTGGCATCTCCAGGGACTGTCGGCTCAAAGCCAATGCGAGGGCTTCGGTCAAGGGTCCCTTGCGCTTGGACGCACTTTCAAGCAGCAAGTTGTGCGTGGGGACCGATGTACCGAAACGCACCTATCTCGTCGCCATCGACGACAGTGCCGAGGCGCGAGTCGCATTGCGCTTCGCGGCGCGGCGCGCGTCGAAGACCAATGGGCAGGTGGAAGTGCTCGCCGTCATCCAGCCGCAGGACTTCGTCCAGTGGGGCGGCGTGCAGGCGGCGATCGAGGAAGAGCAACGGTTGCGCATCGAGGGGATCGTCAGCAGCGCGATCGGCGAGTTGCTCGACGAGACCGGAATTCGGCCGACCATCATCGTCGAGCAGGGCGAACCGGTGCGGACGGTGCGCGATTATATCGGCAAGCGCCAGGAGATCGCCGCGCTGGTGCTCGGTGCAAGCCCGAGCGGCGATCCGGGAGTGATGGTCGCCGCTTTCACCGGCAGCGACGCCGGCAAGTTGCCCTGCCCGGTGATGATCATCCCGGGGTCGCTGACCGATGATCGGCTGGAGCAATTGAGCTAGTCAGCGCATGCGCCAGGACTGCGCACAACCGTACGCACCCGGCCTCATCCTGATCATCGAAGCGCGCCACTGTCGGACTGTCGAGGTCAAGCACAGCAATCAACTCACCGTCCCTGACGATTGGCACGACCAGTTCGCTCGCACTGGCGGCGTCGCAGGCGATGTGGCCGGGGAAGACGTGCACATCGTCTATCCGCTGAACCTTTCGAGTCGCGGCGGCGGTGCCGCAAACGCCCTTGCCGAACGGGATTCGAATGCAGGCTGGGCGACCTTGAAACGGACCAAGCACAAGTTCGCCCCCGACATTGCGGTAAAAACCGGCCCAGTTGAGGTCGGGCAATGTTTCCCAAATGAGCGCCGCGGCATTGGCCATGTTGGCGATGGGGTCGGGCTCGCCGGTTATCAGACCTTCGAGCGCCGCCACGAGGTCGCGATACATAGTGGACTTGTCGGCGGCATCGATCTTGAGGTCGTACATCAGTCCAGGCTCACCTTGCCGCGCCCGCGCTTTACCGCGCCGCGCTGCACCTTCGATTCCACGCGTTTCGCCTTGGCCGATCGCGATGGACGGGTGGGCTTTCGCTTGGCTTGGACGACATAAGCCGCCGCGATCATCTCCGCCGCCCTGCGCCGCGCGTCCTGCCGGTTGGAATCCTGCGTCCGAAAGCGGCGCGCGGTGATCAGCAGCTCGCCGCCGGAAGTTACACGGCTTCCGCCAATCACTTTGAGGCGCTGATAGACGTCGGGGTGAAGCCCGAGCTTGAACAGATCGACGCGCAGTTGAACGGCGGTCGCGA
>JBDSZD010000033.1:0-1713 GCA_039925325.1 Sphingomicrobium sp. | reverse complement strand
ACGGGATCGATCGAGGTCGCCAGCGCGGTCGGGCCCTTCAACAGGTCCCCGATCGGCTGATAGCGCGAGCCATCGAGCGCGATGAGTGCAAGCCGGTTCTTCGCAACTTTGAACTGGGCGCCGGCATCGCGCATCTTCAGCCTCAGGTCCGTGGATTGAGCCACGGTGAGTCCGAGATTGCGGGTGACAACCACCACGCTGGTCTCGGCGAAGACGCTCTTCAGCTCGGCAACCAGATCGGCTTTTTGCGAACGATCCATGCCAACTCCATAGTTTCGGGCAAAGCGGGGCTTTGCTCGAGGTTCAAACAACTCCAGAGCGCAAGCGTCCTGAAGCATAGTGTCCGTGGGGCGTGGATCGATGGCGTTGATAGCAACGCGCGACGGCAGGCTGTGCCCGCCGAATGATTCCTGTCCCCGTCTCGGCTGCGAATTAAGAGGGAAACCCTCAGCAACTGTCTCGAACGGCTGCGCACCGGCAAGCCGGGGCGCGACGGGGGCTATAGCGGAATCTGCTGAAGGATCAACCGGCTACCTGCCCCACGGTCGGGGGAGCAGGGCCGCTTTTGCTTCGCACAACAAAAACCCCGGACGAAGGATTGCTTCGCCCGGGGCTCTGGAGCTGCAAAACTGCAGCGATTCAGCCGGTGACTACCCGCGCTCGCCGGCCGGAGCTGGGGCTGGCGGAGGCGGAGGAGGAGGCGGTGGAACCGGGCACATGTCGGTCGCCAGGATCACCGATCCGTCGGGGCAGGTCTGCGTCGCTGGTGGCGGCGGCGGCGGCGGAGGGGGCGGCGGAAGCGGCGCGAGCATCGGTTCCGGCGGCGCTCCGAAGCTGAAGATCAGGCTCGCCAGCAGGCTGTGCGAACGGAACTTCTGTTCAAAGTCGTTGGTCACCAGCGCGTTGGTGGTCTGATCGACGTTCGTCGTTCCGACCAGGAAGCGGTTGGAGTTGCCCGCAACCGCGAAGGCGCCGTCGTCGGCGATGTCGAGGTTGCCGGTGCGGAAATAGCGATACTTCAGTCCGACGCCCATGTTGGGGCTGATCGCATAACGAAGGCCCGCAATCAGCTGCATCGCCATCGAATTGTCGCTACCGCCGAGCATCTTGACTTTCGCCCGGCCGATGCCGCCGCCGGCGTAGAAGGACAAGCCTTGCTCATCGCCGAAATCGACCAAAGCGTTGGCCATCAGCGACGTGACGGTCACTTTGCCGTCGAGGTCGAAGTCGGCCGCGCTGAGGGCTGGTAGTCCGGGTGCGCCGACATCGGGAGCTGCCGACGGTCGGTTGAGTGCCGTATTGAGCGCCGAGATGTAGCTGCTGTCGGTCTCAATTTCATCCAGATTGGCGCGCTTGTAACCAAGCTCGCCTTCGAGCCGGAACATGCCGAAATCGTAGCCGACGATCGCGTCGAGATCGAGACCGCGCTTATATTCGATCCCGAAGGCATCGCCGAACGACGTGTCCGCTGGGCCAGCAGGCGCCGCCGGAGTCAGCGGAGTTTGGGTGGTGGTGTAATCGACAGTGGCGTCCCAGTCGTTGCTGCGCGGGAACAGAACCCCGCCTTCAATGCCGACATACGGGCCGTTTTGGGCGGACGCCGGAGCGGCGACCGCGGCGACCGCAACGGCCGCAAGCAGATATTTACGCATGATTGTTCCTCTTCCCAGGTTCTTGGGTGAAGCCCAAACTCGGCAACCAGCCTGATGTTGC
>JBDSZD010000032.1:0-8741 GCA_039925325.1 Sphingomicrobium sp. | reverse complement strand
CGACCGGCGAATCCTCGCTCGCCGCCGCGAGCAGGGTCTCGCGCAAGCACTGGATGTCCTTCGCCCGCAGCTTTTTGCCGTCGCTGCCGGTGAGATAAAAAACGTCGACCGCGCGCTCGCCGTAGGTTGCGATGTGGGCGGAATGAACCCGCTGCCCACACTCGTGGATTCCGCGCGCCAAGCCGGCCAGAAGCGCGCGCCGATCCCGCGCATTGACCTCCACCACCGTCGTTCGGCTCGACGCCTGTTCGGCAATCGCCACCGACGGCGCGACCTTGAACGCCGCTCGGCCGGCGCGCACCCGCTCCGGTTCCGGTAACTGGGGAAGCGCATCGCTTTCTAAAGCGCGCTCGACCGATTTCACCAGCCGCGCGCGCAGCCGCTTGTCCGAATAAGGCAGACCCTTGCTGTCGAGCACCAGGATATTGTCGAGCGCCAGTCCGTCGCGTGTGGTGTGGACTCGGGCGTCGATCACGTTGGCGCCGGCCGCCGCGAGGCCGGCGCACACGCGATAGAACAAGCCTTCCCGGTCGGTAGTGAAAACAGTGATCCGCGTGGCGCCGGTGCCGGCATCCTCTTGCGCGACAATGCTCGGCTTCGCGGGATCGTCGGCCGCTAACACCTGGCGTGCGTTCGCGACCTGCGTTTCGACCGGCTCGGCGAGCCAATAGCTGTCCGGCATCCGCACGCCATAGGATACGGCACAATCCTGCGCCCACCCAAGCACATCCGCGACTTGGCGCTGCCGCACGGCGACCAGTTCCGAGCGGCCCCGTTCCTTGTGGCCGAGTCGCAGCCGTTCCTCGGCGGCCTCGAAGATGGTGGTGAGCAGGGTCCGCTTCCACTCATTCCAGACGCCCGGACCGACCGCGCGAATATCGACCACCGTCAGCACCAGCAGCAGACGGAGACGCTCCGGACTTTGCACGGTGCGGACGAAATCCTCGATCGTCTGCGGGTCGGCGAGATCGCGCTTGAACGCGGTGGCGGACATCAACAGATGGTGCTGAACCAGCCAGGCGACCGTCTCCGTTTCCGCCGGATCGAGGCCGAGGCGCGGGCATAGCTTCCACGCAATTTCCGCGCCCAATTCGCTATGGTCTCCACCCCGCCCCTTGGCGATGTCGTGCAGCAATACCGCTGTATAGAGTGCGCGCCGCGACGAGATTTGCTTGAAGATCGCGGCCGCCAACGGATGGTCTTCGGCCAGATCGCCGCGTTCGATCGCGGCCAGCAGCCCGATCGCGCGGATCGAATGCTCATCGACTGTATAATGGTGGTACATGTCGAACTGCATCTGCGCCACGACCCGACCGAAGTCAGGTACGAAGCGGCCGAATACACCCGCCTCATTCATCCAACGCAGGACGATGTCCGGCGCCTTGATGTCGGTCAGCACCTCCATGAACAAGGCGTTGGCGCGCGGATCGTCGCGGATGCTTTGGTCGATAAGCGCGGCATCCCGCGTTGCAGCGCGCATCGCCTCCGGGTGGATCTCCAGCCGCTCTCGCGCCGCAATGGCGAACAGCTCCAGCAGCCGCACCGCGTCTTGCCGAAGAAAGTCGTCGGCCGGGATGGAAAGGCGGCCACGCGACAAGGTGAAACCGGCAAGGCGCTTCGGCCGACGGCGGATCGTGGGCAATAGGAAGCGAAAACCCTTTTTACCCAATTGCTCGTCGAGCTGCGCGAGAAACAGTCCGGTCAGGTCGCCGACGGTTTTTGCGTTGAGGAAATAGAATTGCATGAACCGCTCGACGGCGGATTTGCCGGGGCGGTCGGCATAATTCATCACGCGCGCGATATGTGGCTGATGCTCGAAACCGAGCCGTTCCTCCGCCCGTCCGGCCGTGGTGTGCAGATGGCAGCGGACCGACCACAGAAACCGCTCCGCGCGATCGAACCGCCGATATTCAGCGGCACTGAACAATCCGGCACCGACCAGGTCGGCGGCGCGCTCAACGCCGTGGACATATTTGCCGATCCAATAGAGCGTGTGGAGATCGCGAAGGCCGCCCTTGCCGTCTTTGACATTGGGTTCGACGACATAGCGGCTGTCGCCCATGCGCAGGTGGCGCTCGTCGCGTTCGGCAAGCTTGGCCTGGACGAATTCGGCGGCGGTGCCGGCGACAATTTCCTTGCGGAAGCGTCGTCCGGCCAGATCGTACAAATCCTGGTCGCCCCACAGCAGCCGCGATTCGAGGCAAGCCGTGCGGACCGTCATGTCCTTTTTCGCAAATGCGATCATCTGGTCGATCGAGCGAACCGAATGTCCGACCTTGAGTTTCAGGTCCCACAGGATGTGCAGGATCGCCTCAGCCGCCCGATCGACACTGCGTGAGCAATCCTTGGCGGTCAGGAACATCAGGTCGATGTCGCTGAAAGGAGCCATTTCACCGCGGCCGGTCCCGCCCATCCCGACGATGGCGAGGGGCCCCTCGAACCGCGATGAGCTACCGGCGACATGTTCGTAGATGATGCGGATCAGCTGATCGTGAAGGAAAGCCGTCGCTCGCGCTGAGGTTCGCCCGGCGCCGGGTTCGAGGCTTATTCGCCGCGCGATTTCATCGCGGCCGTTGTACAGCGCCGCCCGCAAGACGGAGGTCACATCGGCGCCGCTCTTGCCGGTAAGCGCGTCCGACACTGCGCGGCGGTCGATGATCGCGCGGCGATTGTCGATGGGATCGTGCAGCGTCATTGGACGCGCTCCGCAGCCAGCGCCTTCAGCCGGTACAGCCACTCGAGCGCCTCGCGCGGGGTCAGACTGTCCGGTTCGACCGAGTCGATCGCTTCCGCCAGTGGATCGGACGGAGCCTTGACCTCCAACGACGCTGCGAACAGCGGCAGATCGTCCAGTCCCGCCGCAATGCCGCCGGTCGCGTCCCGGCCTACCTCAAGGCGCTGAAGCACCGCCTTGGCCCGCGCCAGCACCTGCGGCGGCACGCCCGCAAGTTTGGCCACCGCGATGCCATAGCTGCGGTCGGCGGCGCCTTCCGCGACTTCGTGAAGCAGCACCAGATCGCCCTTCCATTCCCGAGCGCGGACGTGGTGCAGCGACAGGCATTCGAGCCGGCCGGCGAGCCGCGTGAGCTCGTGATAATGGGTTGCGAACAAGGTCCGGCACTGGATGTCGTCGTGCATCGCTTCGACCACCGCCCAGGCGATCGCGAGGCCGTCGTATGTCGACGTGCCACGCCCGATCTCGTCGAGAATGACCAGGCTCCGGTTCGTCGCCTGAGCGAGAATGGCGGCCGTTTCGACCATCTCCACCATGAATGTCGAGCGCCCGCGCGCGAGATTGTCCGACGCGCCCACCCGGCTGAACAGGCGATCGACGATGCCGATTTTGGCGCGTGTCGCCGGCACGAAACTTCCGCATTGGGCGAGCACTGCAATCAACGCCGTCTGCCGCAGGAAGGTCGATTTGCCGCCCATGTTGGGACCGGTGATGAGCCACAGCCGGTCGTCGCTGCCGAGCGCCAATTCATTGGCGATGAAGCGCTCGCCCGATCCTGAAAGCGCCGCCTCCACCACCGGATGACGGCCGGACTCGATTTCAAGGCAAGCCTCGTCCGTGATCTGAGGACGCTCCCAGCCGCCTTCGGCGGCCCGGGTGGCGTGGGATGCCGCAACGTCGATCCGCGCAATCGCATCGGCGGTGGCCGTGATCGCAGACGCCGACTCGACCGCGAGCGCGGACAATTCCTCGAGATGGGCCGCTTCCGCCGCAAGTGCATGGCCGCCGGCCTCGACAACCCGCGACGCTTCGGCGTGGAGGTCCGCCGAGTTGAAACGGACCACGCCGGCTAGCGACTGACGATGGGTGAAGCCGCTGTCGGGCTGCATCAGCGCCTCGGCATGCCGCACCGACACTTCGATATGGTATCCAAGCACCGCATTGTGCCGGATCTTCAGCGACGACAGGCCGGTTACACTGCGGTAACGGCTTTCCAGCGCGGCGATCACCTTACGCCCGTCCGACGAAGCAGCACGAAGCCCATCCAGCGCCGCGTCATAACCAGGTGCGATATAACCGCCCTTGGCCGCGTCTAGCGGCGGAGACTCGATCAGCGCCAGCGAAAGCTTCGCCACCAGCGCATCATGGCCTTGGAGACGCGGGAGCAATTCATCGAGCAGAGCCGGGCGATCCGGCTCCGTGGAAAGCGCCGACTTGAGTTGAGCGGCGGCCGCGAGTCCATCCCGAATCAGGGCCAGATCGCGCGGACCGCCGCGACCGGCCGCAAGTCGCGCCAGCGCCCGGGGAAAGTCCGGCAACATTTTCAGCGATTGCACCACCCGCTCCCGGCGAAGCGCGTCTTCGTGCAGCCAGGCGACGAGTTGCAGTCGCGCGTCGATCGATGCCTTGATTGTCAGCGGGGCGGAGATGTCGGCCGCCAGCAGCCGGCGTCCGGTCGCCGTGCGGCAACGATCGATTTCGGCGAGCAGGCTGCCCGCGACCTGGCCAGTGGCGGAGCGACACAGTTCGAGACTCTCACGGGTCGCGGCGTCGATCGTCATATGATCCGTCCGCAATATCCGCCGAGGCGCATCGAGGAGGAGGCCCGCCCCTTTCTGAGTGGAATCGAGATAGGCCAGCAGCCCGCCCGCTGCGGCGAGTTCGGCACGTGAAGGCGAACCGAGGCCATCGAGGGTTGCCAGTCCGAAGCGGCTCTTGATCGCCCGTTCGCCCGAAATGCTGTCGAAACCACCTTTGGCGGCGCTGGTCGATATGTTCGGAACCGTACAATCCGCGATTAATTCTGCCGGCGTCATCCGCGCGACTTCCGCGGCAAGTTCGCCCGCTCCGCAGGCAATCAGCTCGAAGCGGCCGGTGGAAATGTCGGCTGCGGCAAGCGCCCAATCATCGCCGGCACGCCCCACTGCGGCAAGCCAGTTGGCCGCGCCCGATTCGAGCAGATGATCTTCCGTGAGCGTGCCGGGAGTCACCAGCCGAACGATCGCGCGATCGACCAGCGCCTTCGATCCCCGCGCCTTGCGGGCTGCGGCCGGGCTTTCCGTCTGCTCGGCGATGGCGACGCGATGACCGGCCCGGATCAACCTGGCGAGGTAGCCTTCGGCCGAATGGACAGGCACGCCGCACATCGGGATCGGTTCGCCGTCCGATTCGCCGCGCTTGGTCAGCGCAATATCCATGCACGCAGCGGCCACCTTCGCATCGTCGAAGAACAATTCGAAGAAATCGCCCATGCGATAGAACAGCAATGCTTCGCCCGCCTCGTCCTTGAGGCGACGATATTGCTGCATCATCGGCGTTGGAGCATCGGCGCGGGCCATCGCGTCCGAGGTAGCGGCAAACTGGCCGCGCGTCATTCATTGTGAGCGCTAACAGCATGCGGGGTGACTTTGCCGCTCTCCCTTGGCTAAAGGCTGGACCAGGAGAGGACCCCAATGTCCGAAAACAACATTAAATTCTCAGACGCCGAGGCGCTCGAATTTCACGCGCGCGGGCGTCCCGGAAAGATCGAGATTATCGCATCGAAGCCGATGGCTACCCAGCGGGACCTGAGCCTCGCTTACTCTCCTGGGGTGGCGGTGCCGGTGCGCGCGATCGCCGAAAACCCGGACAGCGCTTACGATTATACCGCCAAAGGGAACCTCGTTGCGGTCATTTCCAACGGCACGGCGATCCTTGGGATGGGCAATCTCGGTGCGCTTGCGTCGAAGCCGGTGATGGAAGGCAAGGCGGTGCTGTTCAAGCGCTTTGCCGACGTCGATTCGATCGACATCGAAGTCGCGACCGAAGACGCGCGCAAGTTCATCGAGTGCGTCGCATTGCTCGAGCCGACCTTCGGCGGCATCAATCTCGAAGATATTGCGGCGCCGGCCTGCTTCCAGATCGAGCAGGAATTGAAGGAGCGGATGAACATCCCGGTCTTTCATGACGATCAACATGGAACAGCGATCATTGCCGCGGCTGGGCTTATCAACGCCTGCCTGATTACCGGACGCGAGCTTTCGGACATCAAGGTCGTCGTGAACGGCGCGGGTGCGGCCGCAATTGCCTGCACCGAGCTGATCAAGGCGATGGGCGTGCGCAACGTCATCATGTGCGACCGCAGCGGAGTGATCCACAAGGGCCGCGACGACCTCGACCAATGGAAATCGGCGCACGCCGTCGAGACCGACAGCCGTAACCTCACGGAGGCCTTGGTTGGCGCAGACGTGTTCCTCGGCCTGTCGGCGGCGGGCGCGCTGAAGCCGGAAATGGTCGAGCGGATGGCGGACCAGCCGATCATCTTCGCAATGGCCAATCCCGATCCCGAAATCCTGCCGGAGGAGGCCAAGGCGGTGCGCCCGGACGCGATCATCGCCACCGGCCGCTCGGATTATCCGAACCAGGTCAATAATGTGCTCGGCTTCCCGTTCATTTTCCGCGGCGCGCTCGACGTTCGGGCGACCGGCATCAACGACGAGATGAAGGTCGCTGCGGCAAATGCGCTCGCGCAGCTCGCACGCGAGCCGGTGCCCGAAGAGGTTGCCGCAGCCTATGGCGGATTCGCCCATAGCTTCGGCCGCGATTACATCATCCCCGCGCCGTTCGATCCCCGGCTGATGGAGGTGGTCGCCTCCGCCGTCGCCGAAGCCGCTGGCCGTACCGGCGTTGCGCGCAAGCCGATCGAGAATATGGAGCGCTACCGGCAACAGCTTCGCGGCCGTCTCAACCCGACCGTCGCCGTCATGAGCCTCGCCTATGAAGCGGCGCGGGCCAACCCCAAGCGCGTATTGTTCGCGGAAGGCGAAGAACCCAACGTTCTGCGGGCAGCCATCGCGTTCAAGGAGGCAGGGTATGGCACCCCGGTACTGGTCGGCCGCGAAGAGGTTTATGATCAGCTGAAGGCGCTCGGCGCCGAGGATGCACAGGATTATGAAGTCCTCAACAGCCGCAACTCACCGCTGGTCGGTCGTGCGGTCGACTATATTTACGCAAAGCATCAGCGGCACGGCATGCTCCGCCGCGAAGTCGAGCGCATGGTCAATCAAGACCGCAACTATTTCACCGCAGCAATGCTCGCTCTTGGCGAAGCGGATGCAATGATCACCGGCGCGACCCGCCCGTTCAGCCAGTCGCTCAAACAAGTGCGCACGGTGATTGACGACGAGCCCGGCGCGACTCCGTTCGGGATCAACATCATCGTCGGGCGGCATCACGCGGTGCTGATGGCCGACACCGCCGTGACCGAGCGACCGACCGCGGAGCAACTGGCGGCAATCGCGACCCGCTCCGCTGCATTTGCCCGGCGCATGGGCATGGAGCCGCGCGTCGCCCTCATCTCCTACACGACCTTCGGCAACCCGCCGGGCATGCATGTGGAGGATTTGCGCGATGCGGTGAAGCTACTCGACCGCTCGAACTGCGACTTCGAATATGAAGGCGAGATGGGCCCGGACGTCGCGCTGAACGTCGAGGCGCAGAAGCGCTTCTACCCGTTCAGCCGCCTCACCGGGCCGGCCAATGTGCTGATCATGCCCGGGCTGCAGTCCGCAAGCCTGTCCGCCAAGTTGCTGCGCGAATTGGGTGGGGAAAGCGTGCTTGGCCCCTACATCCTTGGCCTCGAATTGCCTGTGCAGATCGCTCCCATGACGGCGAGCGCCTCCGACCTGGTCACTCTGGCGGTGCTGGCGGCGGGAAGCGCAACGGCGATCCGCGCCGAGCCCTAAATCCGCTCGACCGAACTGACCGCATCGGCATCCCGCAACGCGGCGACGATGGCGTGAAGGTGCGCGAGGTCATGCACCTCGATATCGAGGTGAAAGGTGTGAAACCCGCCATCGCGATGGACCAGTTGCAAGTTGATGATGTTCGCGCCCTTTTGGCCGAGCGTCCCGGATAGCGCGCCAAGCGCGCCGGGGATGTCGCGCACGATCACGCACAGCCGTGCCGCGCCGCCGTCCGAGCCTTCGCCCCAGGCAAGGTCGAGCCAATCGGCATCGATGCCGCTGGCAAGCGTGTCGCAGCCGATCAGGTGAACCTCGATCTCCTCGTCCTCGCGGCGCAGGCCGACGATTCGATCGCCCGGAACGGGGTGGCAGCAGGTCGCCAGATGGTAAGCAACGCCGGCCGTCAGCCCCTTGATCGAAATCGCCTTGCGCTGGCCCAGCGGTCGCGGCGCAACGTCGCCGCCGGTCGAGCCGGGCATCAGCGCTTCCATCAACAGCTCGTCGCTGACCCGCTTGCGCGCGATCGCGATCATCAACGCGTCCTCATCCTCCATCTTAAGCTTCTTGAGCGCCCGCTTCTTGACTTCCGCAGACAGCCCCGGCGGCAAGCGCGCGACGATTTCGTCGTAGATCTTGCGGCCGAGTTCGACCGTTTCATCACGCTCCTTGTGGCGCACAAAACGGCGAACGCCCGCGCGCGCCTTGCCGGTGGCGACGAAGCGCAACCAGGTCGGCTGCGGGTGCTGGGTTTCCGATGCGAGGATTTCCACCTGGTCCCCGTTTTCGAGCATCGTCCGTAACGGAACCACCCGGCCGTTGACCTTGGCTCCAACGGTCTTGTCGCCAAGATCGGTGTGCACCGCATAAGCGAAGTCGACCGGCGTGGCGCCCTTCGGCAATTGGATCAATTCACCCTTTGGAGTGAAAGCAAAAATCCGGTCCTGATACATTGCCATGCGGGTATGTTCGAGCAGCTCCTCCGGGCTTTCGGCGTGCTCCAGGATCTCCATCAGATCATCGATCCATGGAATCCTCACGTCGGCGGCGGGCTTGCCTTCCTTATA
>JBDSZD010000031.1:0-3136 GCA_039925325.1 Sphingomicrobium sp. | reverse complement strand
ATCCGTCGTCGGTTTTCATGTCCCTGCGCGTGAATACGTAAAGGGACGAAACGAGGATCAAGCCGCATAGGGCCAGTTCGAAACCTTCCGGCAGCAGGCCGGCGCGCCACATCAGCAGCGCGGGGATCAGCACATAGTTCAAATAGTCGACGATCAGGTCGAGCGCCGCTCCGTCGATGCGCGGCACGCTGAGCCGGATGTTGACCGCTCGCGCCAAAGTCCCGTCGACGCCGTCGATTGCCAAAGCGAGCAATAGCCACCGCAGCACTTCGTGCCACTGCTCCCGCAGCAGAGCGTCGAAGGCGAGGAGCGAGATGACCACTCCGCTCGCCGTGAACAGATGAACCGCCCATCCCGCGATCGGCCTGCGCAGTTCTTGGCCGTCTCCCATCGGTTCCGGTGCCATAGACTTCGAAACAGGCGGCTGGCGCTTGCGTTCCGAGAGTTGCAGAGTCAGGACGTTGAAGCGTTCAGCGCCTTGAAGGGGTCAAAAGTGCTCGACGTTGGTCGCAATTGCTGGCGCATCGCACGGGCTGAGCGCGCCGCGCTGATCGTCGACGCCGCCGATTATTTCCGGCTGGCGCGCGACGCCATGCTGGGTGCGCGCTCGCAAATCCTGCTGATCGGATGGGACTTCGACAGTCGCATTCCACTGTCCCGCGAGGAACAGGACGAGGCACCGACGGAGCTTGGGGCGTTCCTGTCGTGGCTTCCGAAGAACCGTCCGGAGCTGCAAATCTACATTCTGAAATGGGACATCGGCGCGATCAACCTGCTCGGGCGGGGGACCACGGTCCTGCGCATTGCGCGCTGGGCGGCGAGCCGAAACATCACCTTCAAGCTGGACGGAGCGCACGCGGTCGGCGCCAGTCATCACCAGAAGATGCTGGTGATCGACGATCAACTCGCCTTTTGCGGAGGGATCGACATGACCGCCGACCGCTGGGACACGCGCGGGCATTGCGACGATGACGAGGGACGGCGACGCCCGACTACGGGTCGCCGTTACAAGCCTTGGCATGACGCGACCATGGCGGTGGATTCAGCCGCCGCACGCGCGCTCGGAGATTTGGCCCGGGAACGGTGGAAGGCAGCTGGAGGCGCTGAAATTGCTCCCCCGACCAGCCAGCATCAGCCGTGGCCCGCAAAGCTGGAGCCGATGTTCCGCGACGTCGATGTCGCGATTTCGCGCACGCGCGGAGCTTATGATGAAGTTGGCGGCATCCGGGAGATCGAGGCGCTGTTCCTCGATCAGATTCAGCGGGCCAGCACCTTCGTCTATGCCGAGAATCAATATTTTTCGTCGCGCGTGATTGCCGAGGCGATCGCCAAACGGCTGGGCGAAGACGACCCGCCCGAGTTCGTGATCGTCAATCCGCGCTCCGGGCAAGGCTGGCTCGATGACGAGGCGATGAGTTCCGCGCGAGCGCTGCTGATCGACAAGGTGCGCAAGGCCGACCGCCACGGACGGTTCAAAATCTACTCGCCGGTAACTGCGGGGGGCGACGACATTTACGTTCATTCCAAGATATTGATCGTCGACGGCGAGCGGATTCGCGTGGGTTCGGCGAACATGAACAACCGCTCGATGGGGCTCGACAGCGAATGCGACCTGACAATCGACACCGCGCTTGCAGCGAACACCACATCCGGCGAGGCGATTTTGACGATGCTTGCGGATTTGCTGGGCGAACATCTTGGAGTTTCGCCGAGTGAGGTGCGGATTCGCATCGATCAATCCGGGTCGCTGATCGGCACCATCGAGGACTTGCGCGGGGCTGGCCGGTCGCTGGTTCCGCTGGAGGTGGAAACGCCCAACGCCGTGGAAGCCAGGATCGCGACTTCGGAACTGCTCGACCCCGAAAGTGCCGGCGACGAGTTCGAGCCGCTCGCGCGACCGGGACTGCTGGGGCGGTTCGGGTTCGGCCGGCACGATTGACGGGCAGCTGACGCCTTGCCCAACCTTGACTTGGTGACCCCGCCCCTCTAGTGGCCCGCTTCGGTTTTCGTCGCGAGAACCTTCCGACATTCGACACATGATAATTAGGCAGGCGCCCCGCCATGAAGATTCGCAATAGTCTGAAGTCGCTCAAGGCGCGCCACCGTGATTGCCGCGTGATTCGCCGTCGCGGGCGGACCTATGTCATCAACAAGACCAATCGCCGCTTCAAGGCGCGCCAGGGCTGACTGCTTCCGGCCGCAGCTGTTGAACAGCCGGTCGATCGAATGATTCATCGTTCGTAAGCCTCCGTTCACCTCGTTCTTTGTATTGAGGACGGTGAGGAGTGGTGTGAGATGGTCAAGATGAGTCGCAAAGCAGTGCTGATCGGGTGCGTCGCCCTAGGTGTCGCTGGCTTCGCGTCGGTCGCTTCCGCACAGGCTGGTCAGTCCACGCCACAGAGCTGGAACTACGAAATCAAGGACGGCAAGCGCGTTCCCAAGGGCGAACGGGTGACTAATGCGGATGGCAGCTGGCGCGAGGAATCCCGCCAGGGCAAGTGCGTGACCGTCAAGGAGCGTACCGCCTCAGGCGAATATAAGGAAACCCGCCGCTGCGATTAAGCGCCGGCCGGCGACTTGCCTTGGGTCTTGATAACGCAGGCGGGCAGACCGTGGCGTGCGAGATCCTTGCACAGCCGCACTTGAACGCTTGCGTCCGGCCCTACGAACAGCGCCCAGTCGCGCTTGTCGGAGCATGACGCGGTCCACATCGACAGGTTGCGATATTCCCCGACATAGCCCGATTTGTCGATCCGCACGCACTTCAGGCCGGAGGCGTGGATTGCCCGCTTGAGCGCGATCGCGCGATTCATCTCGTCCAGTTTATGAAGCTGGTCCTGTTCCGGGCTTCGAACTCGTATTTGCCGCACAGGCTTGTCAGGGGCCGATTGCCCACAGGCGCCGAGGAGCATGATCAAAGCGGCGGTGGCAGCACGCATTTGTATTCTCCCTTCCTTGGTGCAAATTGTAATGCGTCAGCGATAGCGAGCGGGCCTGCGCTCGGCTAGACCGGGGCGTCAAGGGAGTAAGCCATGCGCCGCATTCTCAGCCTTATTGCAATGACCTTGCTGATTGCGGCGGTGCCCGAAAAAAAGCCGCTGACCGCCGCCGATATCATCGCGGCTTCGCCTGCAAC
>JBDSZD010000030.1:0-16764 GCA_039925325.1 Sphingomicrobium sp. | reverse complement strand
CGTGGTGCGCATGCCCCGGCTCCAGCGCCAGCACCAACCGGTCGAGGAAACGCCGCCGGTCGCCCGCACTGCCCGCGAACAGACGGTCCATCGCCGGCGTCACCCACAGCACGGAGAGCCATTCGCTCAGGCTGTTGACCGAAGCGGGCGCGCCATTGATGCGGACTTGACGGCGGTCTGGTGCGGTGGCGAGTGTGCCGGTGCCGATCAAAACCTCCCCCTCCCGTTTACGGGAGGGGGTCGGGGGGAGGGCCTGCAACTGCTGATCCTCGACCAGCCCTCCCCCAGCCCCTCCCGCGAACGGGAGGGGAGAAAGAGTAGCCGCGACCGCAAACCCCCCATCACCGCCAATCCGCGCCATCTCCGACAGCGCCGCCCCCCGCAGCCCGCGTCCGGGCGTCAGGAGCGACACGGCTTCGAGGATGTTGGTCTTGCCTGCGCCGTTATCGCCGGAGAGCAGGACAAAGCCCGGAGCGGCCTCCATCTCAGCCGAGGCGTAGGACCGGAACTGTTTGAGTGTGAGACGGGTAAGCGAAGTCATCCGGGTCGAAATAGCAGTTCGACCCGGGCGCTCACACCCGCATCGGCATGAGCACGTAGAGCGCGTTCGACTTGTCGTTCTCGCGCAGGAGCGTGGGCGCGGCGGCGTCGGCGAGGTGGACCTCG
The DNA here is from genome assembly GCA_039925325.1 of Sphingomicrobium sp. GTDB lineage: Bacteria > Pseudomonadota > Alphaproteobacteria > Sphingomonadales > Sphingomonadaceae > Sphingomicrobium. The sequence goes on along the minus strand of JBDSZD010000030.1, from coordinate 16,098 downwards.
ACGCTGTCGCCTTCGATTTCGTGGAGGATGTCCATCAGATAACGGGCGTTGAAGCCGATTTCCATTTGCTCCGAGCCATAATCGGCGGCGATCTCTTCGGTGGCGAGGCCGTTCTCCGGGCTGGTTACGGACAGCGTCACTTTGTCGCGGTCGACCGCCATCTTCACGGCGCGGGTCTTCTCGCTGGCGATGGTCGATACCCGGTCCACCCCTTGCATGAAGCTTTTGGGGTCGAGCTTGAGCAGCTTGTCATTGCCCGTGGGGATCACGCGGTTGTAGTCGGGGAATGTGCCGTCGATCAGCTTGCTGGTCAGCACCGCGCTGCCGAGCCCGAAGCGGACCTTGGTCGGCGACAGCGACACTTCGACGCTGCCCTCGACCTCATCGAGAAGCTTGCGCAATTCGGCGACGCATTTGCGCGGGACGATCACGTCCGGCATTCCGTCGGCGCCGTCCGGCTTGGCGACCGTCACACGCGCAAGGCGGTGGCCGTCGGTCGCGGCCGCCTTGAGCTGGTCGTCCGAAATGTGGAGGAAGATGCCCATCAGATAATAACGGGTTTCCTCGCTGGAGATCGCGAAGCGGGTCTTGTCGATAATTTGCCGCAGGGTCGCGGCGGGAAGCTCGAAGCGGGTCGGAAGCTCGCCTTCGGCAATGACCGGAAAATCGTCGCGCGGGAGTGTCGACAGGTTGAACCGGGCACGGCCCGCATTGACCTGCATTTTGCCGTCGGCGGCCGACAATTCGACCTGGCTGCCTTCCGGAAGCTTGCGGACAATATCGAAGAAAGTGTGCGCGGAAACGGTGATCGCGCCCGGCTGGGTCACATTGGCGGGGACGCTTTCATCGACCTGCAGGTCGAGATCGGTCGCCATCAGCCGGATCGATCCGTCGTCGCTGGCGTCGATCAGTACGTTGGACAGGATCGGGATGGTGTTGCGCCGTTCGACCACCGACTGGACGTGGCTCAGGCTCTTGAGGAGTGTCGCGCGTTCAATCGTCGCTTTCATTATGTCCTGCCCCATTCACCGCTGTGAGGCTGTTATAGCGAGCGGAACGCACCGTGCCAGTGTCCCGTGCACGTCATCTAGAGGAAATGTGACACCTAGTTCTGCGGTGGAGCAAGCACGGAGTCGATCTGATGGACCACGCCGTTGGAATATTTCTGATCGGCCTGCCCGACCGTCGCTTTCTGACCCTTACTGTCGGTGAACACGACCTTCCCGCCTTCGCGGGTGGCGGCCAGCGTTCCGCCGCCCATGGTCGCGAGCACGGCTTTGCCCTTGCTGTTGTCGATCGCCTTGCCGATGTCATCCGCAAGAACCACGCCGGGCAGGATGTGATAGGTCAAAATCTGCGTTAGCTGCGCTCGTGCCTGGGGGTTGGCGGGATTGTCGAGTGTCCCGGCCGGAAGCTTGGCGAATGCCGCATCGGTTGGCACCAGCACCGTATAGCTGTCCGAGCCGGCGAGCGTCTGGTCGAGCCCCGCGGCCTTGGCGGCCGTCATGAACTTGCCGTCGGCTGGCAAACCCGCGGCGATGGTCTTGGACGCCGTGCCATCCTTGGCCGCTTCCGATGTGTCCGCGCCGGACGCATTGCCGCCACCCTCACTGTTACACGCGCCGAGCGCGGCCAACGCCATGGAAACGCCGAGCAGAAAGGCAGACCTGTGCATATCATCCTCCGAATGTTCTGAATGCGAAATGGCCCGACAAGGGTTTGAGTTCCCTTGCCGAGCCATCGTCGTGCGGCGTTCGCCGATATTGTTAGACGATCGCGTCGATGACCGCCGTGATCAGCTGGGTCGTCGGATCGACCTGATAGATGTTGCCGTTCGCATAGCGATACATATTGTCCGGCGTGTCGTAATATTGATCGCGATAGTCGTAGGGCACGTTGTAAGCGCTATAGCCCATCGGCATCTGCTGCCCGATGCCGAGACCGCTTCCGCCCGCCAGCAGCGAGGCGACCGAAGTGATCAGATTGCTTCCGCGATCGACCTGATAAATCGCGCCCGGCGCATAGCGGTAGTAGGAATCATTGTTGTCCGAGTAGACGTCCCGATACTGGTACGGCAAATTGTACGAACTGTAGCCGGACGGGAGCATCTCGCCCACGCCGTAGCCATAGCCGAGCGCTGGAATGATGTTTTCGATCAGGCCTGAACGACGGTCGATGTCGTACACATAGCCGTTGTTATAGCGGTAATAATCGTCGGAATTGTCCTGGTAAAACGACTGATAGTAAGACGGCACGCCGTAGCCCTGGGCCTCATAGCCGTAGGGGAATTGCTGACCGACGGTGTAGCCTCCGCCGAACAGCGGCAGCAGCGAACTCACCAGGTTCGAGCGCCGGTCGACCTGGTAGAGATAGCCGTCGCCGTAACGATAATAGCGGTCGTCATCGTCGCGATAGAGGTCGCGCAACCGGTCGGGCAGATAGCTCGACGCGTAGGCAGCCGGGAGCAGCGCCCCGAGCTTCTTGGCCTGGCCGGGAGGCAAACAGCCATTGTTCTTCTTGGCAAGGCCCGGAGGGCAATTGCCGAAGCCATCGTCCCAGTCGCGCAAGCTAGCGAAATCGCGGTTGTCACGACGATCGTAATCGCGACGATCGACATTCCGCACCACCAGCCGTTGGTCGTTGCCGCTGATTCTCACGCGATCGCCGCGGCGGTCGAAGTTGCGAACCAGCTCCCGATCACTGCCGCGGGTTTTGAACTCCCGCCGGTCCTGACGCTCGACGCGCGCTTCGCGCATTCCGCCGCGATTTTCGAATTTGCGCTGGCCGTCACCGCGATCCTGGCGCGCAGACATGTTGCGGCCGCCGCTGCGCTCAAATTGCTTCCCGCCACCGCCCCCGCGGCTTTCGAACTTCGGGCCACCACCGCCATGGCCGCCCTTGGCCTGACCGCCACCGCCGCCATTGTCATGTCCACCACGGGCCTGCTGCTGCCCGCCGCCGCCTTTGCCGTCGCCAGGCTTCGATATTGCGGGAGCTGCGATCGCCAGCGCGGCCACGCCTGCTGCTAGGAACAGCTGTTTCATCTGGAATCTCCTTTAGCCCTCTTCAACGGTCCGGAACCGCCACCGTTCCAACGGCTTGAGGGGCCACGCCACCACTTCGCCGCGCCAGCATGAACCTCAGTTAGCTGAGTCGTTCATTCGGATGTCGGCAGGCAGCTTTGCGGCGGCAGCGAGGTAGATGGCGGCGCTGAGAGCGTAGAAAGCCAGGGCGTACAGGATCGAATAGCGGAGCGAATCCGCGCCGTGGGCCGCTTTCAGCGCGTCGGACATCCAGCCGAGTGCGTAAATACCTCCGGCGATCCCGATCAGATTGTTGATGAACAGGAAGCTTGCCGAGGCGGTTGCGCGAAGTGGGGGTTCGACAATCTGCTGGATTGCCGACACGACTGGGCCGAGCCAGGCCAAAGTCAGCATCTGGGCCAAAGCGAACACGATCCATGCGGCAACCAGGCTCTCGGCGAAAAGACCGATCGCGAACAGGGGAATCGCGATCAGGAAACAGGCGGCCGGAATCAACGCATAAATACCAGGTCGTTGCGGCCCGGCACGGTCGCCAACCCAGCCACCGAGCCAGGTGCCCGCCAGCCCCCCGACAAGGACGATCGAGCCGTAGAACCAGCCGACCTGCTCGATTGGCAAAGCGAAGCTTCGATTGAAAAAGCTCGGGAGCCAGAAGATGAACCCGTAGCCCGGAATTGAGCCTGCCGCCGCGCCGAGCGACAGCAGCCAGAAGCTCGGGATCGCAAGCAAAGTCCGGGCCGCCAGCAGCGGCTCCTTGACTGTCGCCGGCACCGCGTCCGGTCGGCTCGGTTCCGCAATCATCGAGCGAATAAGAATCGCCACCGGCAACCCAGCCAAACCGACGATCAGAAACGCGGCCCTCCAGGAAAAATGCCCGGCGATCCAGCCCCCGAAGAAGATGCCGAGTGCTGATCCGATCGGAATTCCAAACGAAAAGGCGGCAAGTGCACGCGCGCGTTGGCTTTTCGGAAAATAGTCCGAGATCAGTGCATAGGAAGGCGCGACACCGCCCGCCTCGCCCACGGCCACGCCCATTCGGGCCACGATCAGCTGCGCATAAGTCTGCACCATCCCGCATGCCGCCGTGAACAGGCTCCACACCGTTACCGCCGCCGCGATGATCCCGACTCGCCCCTTGCGGTCGGCAATCCAGCCGATCGGCACCGCCGCGACCGCGTAGAACAGGCCGAACGCGACCCCGAGGCTGCCGAGCGCGGTGTCGCTCAGGCCGAAATCGGCCCGGATCGGCACCGCGAGCACGCCAAGGATATTGCGATCGATAAAATTGAAGATGTAGGCGAGGAGCAGGAGCAGCAGTACGCGATTGCGCGGAGTTTCTACCTCGGCCTTCATGCGGCGTGCCGTCGCATGGCCGCAGGGATCGAACAAGCGCCTAGCGCAGGCCGCGCGCGACATCGGCGAAACGCTCGATGTCGTCCTCGTCATGATAGAGGCCCAGCCCAATCCTGAGCACGTCGCCGCGCACATCGGTGACGCAATGCTGGCGCTTCAGTTCCGAGCACCAGCGCTGGGTATCCCCACTTCGGAACGCGAAGAAACGCGCGTGCGGGCCGCCCTCCAACGGATTGAGCAACTCCGCGCCGCCCAGCGCTGTTCCGTCGATCGCGTTCAGAAGCTGTTCCTGGAGTCCCGCGACCCACGCAGAAATCCGCGCGGTGTCGAGACCCTGTTCGCCAATCATCTGCTGCACGGCGTTGAATCGATACAGGCCGGATGGGTCGAACGTGGCGCCCATGAATCGGGCCGCATCCGGTGCGTAACCGACTTGTGCTTGCGCAAGGCTCAAATCTTCGAATTCGGCGAACCAGCCCGTGATTGGTGGCCGTGAACCAAACCCCGCGGGCGCGTGAACGAATGCGCAGCCTTCGCCGGCCATCGCATATTTGTATCCGCCGCCGAGATAGAAAGCGGACGCCGCCGCTCCCCCCGCAAAGGGCCGGTCGAGGGCCATGAACGCGTGATAGCCGTCGATCACTACCCAGGGACCGTCGGGCCGGCCGAACGCTGCAAGCTCCTCGACCGCTTCGAACAGTCGGCCACTGCCGAACAACATATGACTGACGAAGATCAGATCATGCTGCCCGGTATTTGCATCATGGAGAAAACGTTCGGTGAAACTGTCGAACGGTTCGGGTGAAATTTCGGTCAGCGCAATCTCTCCGGCTTCCACCCAGCGTGCGAATTGGCGGCGGGCGCTGTAAAACTCCCCCGCGCTGGTCAGGATTCGCAGCGGTGTGCCGGTTTCGCGGGGCGCCGCCGCGACCAGGCCGACCAGCAGCATGTGCGTGTTCGGGGCGAAGACGATATTCTCGGGTTGTTGCGTGCCAAGCTCACGCGCGACATGGCCCTGGGCTTCGGGCCATATCTCGCCCATAATCTTGTCCCATTTGCGATCGGCCAGCGCCGCCGCGTCGCTCCAGCACTGCGATTGACCTGCCCAACTCGCATCTGGCCAGAGATGATGGCTGTGTGCGGCAAAGTGCAGTCGGTCCGGATCAGCGCTTAGGCTCTGCGAGAAGAGCGGCTTGAAGCTCATTAAGCCAACATTCTCACAATGAGGTTCTGAGCGACCAGAGTTCGGGGAAGATGCGTTTCCCCAGCGTCGATCGCAGATAGGCCGATCCGTCCGAACCCCCGGTACCGCGCTTGTTGCCGATGATCCGTTCGACCGTCAGCACATGCTTGTGCCGCCAGGATGCAAGGGCATCGTCGATATCCACGAGCTTTTCCGCGAGCTGATAAAGTTCGAACCAGCGGTCCGCGTCGCGATAGACTTGCAGCCAGGCGTCGGCGACGGCCTCTGCCCCGTGGTCGGAAAGGTCGAAGCCGGCCCGTTCGAGCGCGCGATGCGCTTCGTCGCGCAGGCTGGGCTCTTCGAGCGCCGCGCGCAACGCTGCATGGAGCGAGCCGTCGCTTGGATAATGAGCGAGGAATGCTGGGTCCTTGAGGCCCAGCCGATATTCAAACTCGCGAAACTGCGCCGACTGGAATCCCGACGACGTACCCAGCACATTGCGAAAAGCGCTGTAATCAACCGGCGTAAGCGTAGCCAACACATCCCATGACAGGGTCATCACCGACTGGATCCGGCTGATTCGGGCGAGCGCCTTATAGGTTTCGGCAAAGCGATCCTGTCGGAGCAGGCGGACCGCGAGCGCAAGCTCGTGAATCATCTGCTTGAGCCATAATTCCTTGGTCTGATGAATGACGATGAACAGCATTTCGTCATGCAGCGTCGACAGTGGACGCTGAGCCGAAAGTAGATCGTCGAGCGACAAATAATCGGCGTAAGTGATGCCGGCGGGGGTCGCGGTCATGCCCCGCCTTAGGCCAATGATCCGACTTTCTAAAGCCGGACGCGGCTAAGCTATTGGGTGCGGTCGCTGCTTCCGCCCGGAGTCATCCCCGAGCCGACCGTGCCGATATTGCCGAACAGCTCGTCAAAGAAGCTGCGCTTGCGGCCCAGAGTCGGCGTCTGCTTGCCGTAGGGGTCGATCGACGCGACCAATTCCTTGCCGGTCGTGTTGACCGCGGCGACATTGCCGGCGGCATCGAAACGCACGTACAGGACCGTCTGCTTGGCAACGCGCGGCGTGCGAAAAGCGAGGGTCTGGGTGTCGCGCGACACATAATACCATTCGTTTTGGCTGAACTGGCCCGTGAAAGTCGGGCGTCCAAGCGTTTTCGCGACCGAATCCTTATTGTCGACGCCGACCTGGATGGCCGACGCCAGTTCCTGATCGATCACCGCGCCGCGATGGGCGCGGACGCCCGCGCATCCGGCCAACGTGGCGGCGGCAACCATGACAGTTGCAAGCCTGAGCAGCGCGGACTTCATGCGGTCGAACCTCTTCTTCTCTTAAATATTGCTGCAATCCGGACGTCTCTTGCGCAGCAGCACCGCCGCCTCAATATGCTGGGGCAATGCAGGGGCGCAAGCCTTGAGGCCCAACAAGGCGACTTTGTCGATTTATGCTCCGCTTCCTGTTCCCACGATTAACACGATCCGCACCGCGTGGCGCAGCGTTATTCGAGGCGGTGGTCGACCGCGCCCGCCAACCGGAATGGTATGCGCAGATGGGCGTACCCGACACGATCGACGGACGCTTCTCCGTCCTTGCGACGCTGACGGCGCTGGTCTCGGTCCGGCTCGAACGCGGCGATGAAGACGCGCAAGCGGGTGCCGTGGCAATCGCCGAGCGATTTATCGAAGCGATGGATGCGGAGCACCGGCAGCTGGGCATTGGCGACCCGACACTCGGGAAAGTCGTTCGCAAGCTCGTCAGCGGACTCGGCCGGCGAATCGATTTGTGGCGGTCGACAATCGACGGCGGGGGCGACTGGGATTCTGCGACGCACGCCAGCGTTGAGGGAACCCAGGCCCCCGAAGTGACGGAACGGCTGCGGGGCGTTTGGGAGCAACTTCAGAGCGCCCGTGACGACGATTTGCTGTTGGGAAAACTGTGATGATCGAGGATTTCGCACATCGGCTGACGCTCGACCGAATCCGCGACGGGGAGCGGATCGACCTGGTTGCGGACGAGGCGGAAAAGGATCGGATTGCGACGCGCCTCGGCCTGGATGGCCTCAATCGACTCGAGGCGCACGCCACGCTGCACCGGGAAGGAGAAAGAATCCGCGCGACCGGTCGCATCGCTGGCACGCTCCGCCAGCGCTGCGTCGCCACCGGTGAACCGGTGTCCGCTTCTGTCGATGAGCCATTCGAGATCCTGTTCACGCCCGAGCCCAAGGTCGAGGAAGATTTCGAGGTCGAGCTAGGTGCCCAGGATTGCGATATGGTGTTTCACGACGGCGCCTCGATCGACCTCGGCGCAGCGATCGCCGACACGCTGGCGCTTTGCCTTGACCCCTATCCGCGCAGTCCGGGCGCGGAAGCGGTGCTCAAGGGCGCGGGCGTGCTGAGCGAGGAAGAAGCCGGACCGTTTGCCGCGCTTTCCGCCTTAAAACGGCAGATGAGCGGGGACGATTCCTAGAAGGGAACGTCGTCGTCCAGGTCGGTGTCGAACGCCGCCGGCTGCGGACGCGACTGGCTGCGCGAGGAACCGCCCCCCCCGCCAGCGCCGTAATCGTCGCCGCCGCCAAAGTCGCGACCGCCGCCTCCCCCGCTCCCGCCAGCACCTTCACGCGAGTCGAGCAGCACCAGCGTGCTGTTGAAATTCTGAAGCACGACCTCGGTGGAATATTTCTCCTGCCCCGACGCATCGTTCCATTTGCGGGTCTGCAACTGGCCCTCAAGATAAACTTTGGACCCCTTCTTCAAATAGCTCTTGGCGACGCGACCGAGCGCCTCGTTAAAGATCACCACGCGGTGCCATTCGGTACGCTCCTGGCGTTGCCCGTCCTTGCCCTTCCAGCTTTCCGAGGTCGCGACGCGCAGGTTCACAACCTCGCCGCCGTTGTTGAGCGAGCGCGCCTCCGGGTCCGCGCCCAGATTGCCGACCAGGATCACCTTGTTCACGCCCGCCATTCGTCTCTCTCCGTCAAAGTCCTGCGGCGACACTCAGCCAATATGTCGCTCCAGCTGCGAGATAGGCCAGCGCGAACAGATAAGTCACCATGAAAAGCGGCCACTTCCAGCCGTTGGTCTCGCGGCGGGTGACGGCAATGGTCGAGATGCACTGCGGAGCGAACACGAACCAGGCGAGGAAGGCGAGCGCGGTCGGCAGCGGCCAGCTATGCTTTAGCCGATCTTCGAGACTGGTTGCGGCCGCCTCCTCATCGGTCGAATCGATCGAATAGACGGTCGCGATCGCGCTCACCGCGACTTCACGCGCAGCCATTGCGGGAAGCAGTGCAAGCGCGATTTCGTGATTGAACCCGATCGGTCGAACAACCACCTCGATGCCGTCGGCAATCTTGCCGGCTATCGAAACTTCGCTTTGCTTTTCGCCGGGTCCCGCCTGTGGAACACTGGCCAGCGCCCATAGCACGATCGTGGTGCCCAGAATGATCGTCCCGGCCCGCTTCAGGAAGATCGCGGCTCGTTGAAACAGGCCGATCGCGACGTCCTTGAAAGCGGGCCATTGATATTTCGGAAGCTCCATCATGAAGCCGCCGCCGCCGCCCCGAAGCACGCCGCGACGGATCACCAGCGCGGCCATCCACGCGCCGACAATGCCCCCGACGAACAGTCCGAACATCACCAACCCTTGCAGGCCCACGAAGGGGGCAATCGTGCGATTTGGGATGAAGGCTCCGATGACTAGAGTGTAAACGGGGATCCTCGCCGAGCATGTCATCAGCGGCGCGATCAAGATCGTCGTTAGCCGGTCTTTAGGATCATCGATGGTGCGGGTTGCCATAATTCCGGGCACCGCGCAGGCGAAGCTCGACAACAACGGAATGAATGATCGGCCGGACAGGCCGACACCATGCATCAGCTTGTCCATCAGGAAAGCGGCACGAACCATATACCCGCTGCCTTCGAGAAGGAGGATGAAAAGGAATAGAACCAAAATCGGAGGCAGAAAGACGACCACGGCGCCTACTCCGCCGATCACGCCGTCGACGATGAGCGAACGAAACAGGCCATCGGGCAGGTTCGAAGAAGCAGCGTCGCCAAGCACCGCGAGCCCGGATTCCAACCATGCTACAGGAGTTTCGCTGACCCCGAACACGGCCTGCATCATCAAAAACATCACCGTGAGGAGGATCAAAAAACCTGCGACGGGATGAAGCAGCAATGAATCGAGCCGGTGAGTCCAGCGCCGCACCGGAGTTTCCCGCACCACTGCGGCAGTGGCAATCGTCCGGGCGCGGCGCTGCAATTGAATCAGATCGCTCGGGATGTCCGGCATCGGCCGCCGCACCGGTCCGTCGAGCACATCGTCCAGCGCCTGGTTGAGGTCCGATATTCCGCGCCGGCGCACTGCAACGGTTTCGATGACGCGAACGCCAAGGTCCCGTTCGAGCTTGCGCGAATCGAGTTCCAGTCCGTCACGGGTCGCGAGATCCACCATGTTGAGCGCGATGATCGTCGGCAGGCCGAGCTCGATCAGCTGGAGTGCAAAGCGGAGGTGATTGTCGAGGTTCGATGCATCGAGCACGATCAGCAAAGCGTCGGGCTGCCGCTCGCCCTTTTGCCGCCCGAGCAGCACGTCGCGAGTCACGGCCTCGTCGGGACTCGCAGGATCAAGACTGTAGGCTCCGGGCAGATCGACCAGTTCGACGGGGCGACCGTCTCCCAGAATCAGACGGCCCGACTTCCGCTCGACCGTGACCCCGGGGTAATTGGCGACTTTCTGACGCGCGCCGGTGAGCGCGTTGAACAAGGCACTCTTGCCGGCATTGGGACTGCCAGCGACTGCAACAAGCGGGAGCGGGTTCACCGGGCCGGTGTGACGCGGACTGCGCGGGCCTGGGTTCGGCGAATGGCGACAATCATGCGCCCAACTCGCACCGCAAGCGGATCGCGGCCGAACGGGCCGAGATGAAGGGGTTCAACCGCAATTCCGTCGTCGAACCCGAAATGCTTCAGGCGGCACGCTTCGCCATGATCCAGCGAGTCCCAATCGATCGACGCAATCAGTGCGCATTGGCCGACAGGTAGCTCGTCGAGGGTCATAGTGTTTGGTTTGAACGGCGCGTTCATTTGCGAGTGATTATCATTAACACGAAGGAAGTGCCAGTCCCCGTCTAGCGCGGGGGGTAGCGCAGCCGCGCGAGAAACCGCGAAACGCTGACCTTGCGGTCCGAGCTTCGCCATTGCGCCTTGAATTTCTCGAACTTCATCACGTCGTCGATCCGGCGGTCTAGGAAAGCCGACGTCTCGGTCCAGCCGTCCCCCTGATCGTTTAGCCATACGAGCAGCGTGGACCCGTACACCGCGCCCAGCGTCATCCGCTTCGTATAATGGTTGAAATCCGTGCTGGTGTCGCCCGCGATGCGCCACATCAGGTCCGCGGTCCGCCAGGATATGCGTAGCGCCAGCGGCAGGTTCTGCGGCATCGCGAGAACTGCAAGGCCGCGCCGGACGGCTTCGCGCGCGGGTGCCATGATCTCCAGCCTCTGCCAGACGAGCTGACGTATCTTTTCGCGGATCTTCAGCCCGGAAAGTCGCTCCGGCGTGAAATAGGCTTCGAGCGCGTGATCGACACCCTGGATGTAGACATCGATCAGCCCGGCTTGCGTCTTAGGCATGGCGAGCCTGGCTTGCGAGCGGTCGATCGCCATTTGATCGGCGGCAGAGTCGACGGCGGCGCGGGCCCAGCCGTCGAACACGGCATGTTCGCCAACGGCAAGCGCCAGCCGCCGCCGCAAGTGTTCGAGGGGACTCGGATCATCCATGGCGCTCAACTGGTCCGCTCGGGCGCGCCTTGCAAGTCTTGGTGCGGCAATCGCACAAGAATCAGGCCCCGTAATTCTCGCGCAAATACAACAAGGCCAGGGCCGCCTTGACGGCGTCGCCGCCCTTGTCGCCTTGTTTCGGATCAGCGCGTGCGATGGCCTGCGCCTCATTCTCGACCGTCAAAATTCCGTTTCCTATGGGAAAGCCCTGAAGCGACAAATCCATGATTCCGCGTGCGCTCTCGGTCGCGACGATCTCGAAATGATAGGTTTCGCCGCGAATGATCACACCGAGCGCGGCAAAGGCGCAAAAGCGACCGCTGCGAGCCGCGAGCGCGATCGCGCCGGGCAGTTCGAGCGCGCCGGGCACGGACAGCGTCTCATGCTCGTGACCGGCGGCTTCGACCGCCGCTTGCGCGCCCGCCAGCAACATGTCGTTGAGGTGGCCGTAAAAACGCGCCTCGACCAGCAGAATCGTCGCCATCAATCCGCTCTTTCGATTGGACGTTCCTCGACGATCGAGAGCCCGTATCCGGACAAAGCGACCGGGGAATGATGGGTGTTGGTCAACAGGATCATGTCGTGAATACCGAGCGCCGCGAGAATTTGGGCACCGATGCCGTAGTTGCGGAGGCCCTCGCCAGGTTCGGGCGTCACCCCAGCACGCAAGTCGGTGGCGCGAGAGAGTGCGCCCGTCGATCCGGCGTGAAGCGCGACCACCACGCCGGACCCTTGCTGTTCGATCATCCGCATCGCACCGGGCAGCAGGCCTGCACGCGGGCTGCACTCGCCGAGCATGTCGGCAAACAGGTCCACGCTGTGCATCCGGACCATCGCCGGCCGCTCGGGGTCAATGGTGCCGTGAATCAGTGCCAGTTGCTCCGCGCCGGTCGCCTTGTCGCGGAAGACCTGGGCTTGCCATTGAGCGCCGGAGCCAACGGAGAAGCTGGTGGTCGCGACGCGCTCGACCATGTGATCCTTTTTCAAGCGATAGGCGATCAGCTCCCGGATCGTACCGATTTTCAACCCGTGCTGTTTGGCGAAGTCCATTAGATCGTCGAGCCGGGCCATTGTCCCGTCTTCGCGCATGATCTCGCAAATGACGCCGGAAGCGTTGAGGCCGGCTAGGCGAGCCACATCGACGGCCGCTTCGGTGTGACCGGCCCGGACGAGCACGCCGCCGGGGCGTGCAACCAGTGGAAATACGTGTCCGGGGGAAACGAGTGCTTCCGGGCCATTGGCGGAATCGATCGCGACGGCGATCGTCCGCGCGCGGTCTGCAGCGCTGATCCCAGTCGAGATGCCGTCCTTTGCCTCGATCGAGATGGTGAAGGCAGTCTCGTTGCGGCTTCGGTTATTGCTCGCCATCGGCTGCAGTCCGAGCGCGTCGACCCGCTCCTTGGTCAGCGCCAGACAGATCAGACCGCGACCATGCCGGGCCATGAAGTTGATCGCATCCGGCGTCGCCATCTGTCCCGGAATGACCAGATCGCCCTCATTCTCGCGGTCATCATCGTCGACGAGGATGAACATGCGGCCGTTGCGCGCTTCGTTGATAATCGCCTCGGCGCCCACCAAAACCTCGGGATCGCTTTGCTGAAGCAGCTTTTCGAGCCGCATCAGCGTATCGGCCGTCGGATTCCAGTCGGCTCCGCCCAGTTTGCGCAAACTGTTGGGATGCAGCCCAGCGGCCCGGGCCAGCGCGGAGCGGCTGACCTCTCCAGTTTCGATGACGGCATTCAGTCGGTCGATCAAAGAACTGCTCATTGCGCGCCATTATCACATCACAGTGTGGTGGCAACCTTCACTGAGCGGTATTTGAATGTGTTTTCGCCTGCATCATTCGTTGAAGATAGCGTGCCAGGACATCGATCTCGACATTGCATTGCCCACCTGCGGCAATGTTCCCCAGGGTCGTATGCGCTGCGGTGTGCGGGATGACATTGATGGAAAAATGGGTCTGGCCGTCCTCCGCGTCCCGCACGTCGTTCACTGTCAGCGACACGCCATCAATGGCAATGGAGCCTTTTTCGGCGATTGAGGCGCCGAGTTCGTGCGAAACGGCCAAGCCGATTCGCACGGAGGCTCCTTCGGGACAGGTTCCAAGCACTTCGGCGATGCCGCCGATATGACCCGTGACAATATGGCCACCGAGTTCGTCGCCTATGCGCAATGATCGTTCAAGGTTGAGGTTTGCACCTTCGCTCCACATCTTGGTGGCAATGCGCGCGATCGATTCGGACGAGACATCGACCGCAAACCAGTCGTTGCCCTTGTCCACCACAGTTAGGCACGCGCCGGAGCAGGAGATCGACGCGCCCAGGTCGACCGTCTCCATGTCATAGCCGCAGCCGATAACCAACCGCAGGTCGCCGCGTTGTTCGGCGCTGCGCACCGTTCCGACGTCGGTGATGATCCCCGTGAACATGGCGCGAGGCTTAGGCGTCCCGGGCGCGCTCGTAAACTTCGAGACGGTCGACGCCCAGCGCGCGTCCGTCGCTCAACCGCCAGCGACCATGAGCGTCCGCGATGGCGTCGAGGCCGATATAGCCGAACGATGACTTGCCCTCTCCAACGATGATCGGGGCGCGATAGATGAGAATTCGGTCCACCAGATCAGCGTTGAGGAATGCTGTGGCGGTCGCCGATCCGCCCTCCACCAGCAAATCGTTGACGTCATGAAGTCCAAACACATCCTGCGGAGAATGCAGGGTTTCCCAGCCCTCAACCGCTTCACCGCGAGTCAGCAGAGCACGGCGCGGCGAACGCTCTTCGAGGCCAGGCAGGCGAACGTCGAGGCGCGGCAAATCGGTAAGATAGGTTCCGCGGCCCACAAGGATCATGTCGGACTGAGCACGCTCGAGATGGACTTGCGCACGGGCATCCTCGCCAGTAATCCATTTCGACTCGCCCGACGGAAGCGCGATCTTGCCGTCGATCGACAAAGCGAGTTTCAGCGTGATTCGCGGGCGACCGAGTTTGAGACGGGTAAGCCAGCCCGCGAGCGCGCCCTGCGCCTCGCGGGCCATCATCCCGACTTCCACAGCGATTCCCGCTTGCTCGAGAGCGGCAACCCCCCGTCCCGCGGTGCGCTGATCGGGGTCCTGCATGGCGACGACCACCCGCTTCGGGCGAGCCTTAAGCAGTAGACCGATGCAGTTCGGCCCACGCGCGCTCTCATGCGCGCAGGGTTCGAGGGTGACATAGACGGTAGAGCCGAGTGCGCGCCGCCCGGCACCGTCCAAAGCGACTGCCTCCGCATGAGGGCGGCCGCCAGCGGCCGTTGCTCCCCGCCCCACGATTTCGCCGCTTTCGGAAACAATAACGCAGCCGACATTCGGGTTCGGCGCCGACTTGCCGCGTGCCTCCTCCGCCAGGCGGATCGCCTCCGCCATGTGATCGGCGTCTCTATTCAATCCCAAGTTGCTTCTGAAGTTCCTGGAACTGGCGCTGGTGTTCCTTGGCCAGGGCCTCGCGGCGCGCCTGATGCTTCTTCTGATCGGCGATGATTTCCGCATCGGTGCGATTGGCGTTCCAGCTCTCCGCATAAATGATGCGCGGCGGCGGCGTCATGTTGATCTTCGTATCGATGAAGAATTCAAACACGATAATCGCCGTGACCAGCACCGAGAAAAATGCGCCGATCCGCTGCTCGCGGCTCGTGCTGTGGCGCAAATAGTTGATCAGGTCGGCGATCGCGGCCTTTGGGTTCACGGGGCTGGGAAGGATCGACATGGACTGGAAGATAAGCCGCGCCGCGGAAACCTTCCAGTCCTTGTGCTCAACCTTCCAATTCGAAGCGCAGTGTGATCGTCGTAGACGACGCTACGGCCGAGCCATCGACCGTCGCTGGCCGGTACCGCCACCGCGCGATGAGATGCTTGCGCGCCGCTTCGAAAAAGGCGCGATCGACCGAACCGACGGGCTCGACTGCCGTAACCCGGCCGCGCTCATCGATCGATAGCTGCAGCCGAAGTGAAGCTTCCTGCTGCGAGTCGAGCTTGGACCGGGGGTACGGCGGCTTGAGCGCCCATTCGGGCGTGTCGAGGCGGGGTCCTGCGCGAACCGGCTCAACGATGATCGGTCTTGCAGGCGGCATCTGGGGGATCTTCAGTTCGTTCCCGGCCAGCGGACCGATGGGAATGAACGGCGTTGGTCGGGTGTCGAAGACCTGGTTGTCGGAGGGTCGGGCCGGAACGATGGGATCCGTCCGGGTAACGGAGGATTGCGACGGCTTGCTCGTGTCAGTTGTTGGCGGGGGCGGCGGGGGCGGCTTGACTGGATCAACCCAAAAAACGTCGGTGTTGGGCTTAGTGGTCGGACCGTCCACAACCATTTTCATGCTCATTGCCACCGCAACCGCAGCGACGTGGACCCCGACAATGAACAGAAAGGTGGACGGGGAGGACGCGCGTTCGCCGATCCGCTGACGGCGTTCTGCATATGCAAGCATTTCAACCTCCTCTGCCTAGAGACGAGAAAAGAATGTTACATCATATCATTCGTTCAGCAAGAAGATTCGTTGCTGCGCTGCAGCAGGCGAGGCCTAGGCTGACGCTGCGTTGGTCAGGCGCTCGAGGGCACGCGCCCTGCCGATGCGCGGCAACAGCGCGCTCATTTCCGGCCCATGCTCGTGGCCGGTCAGCGCGAGCCGCAGGGGGAGGAACAGGGCTTTGCCCTTGCGCCCGCTGGTCTGCTTGAGCTGCTCGATGAGATCGCGCCAAGG
>JBDSZD010000029.1:0-4860 GCA_039925325.1 Sphingomicrobium sp. | reverse complement strand
CCCATGAACATCCTCGTCACTGGCGCAAGCCGCGGCATCGGCGCCGCAACCCTCGCTCTCCTTCGCTCCTCGGGCCATCAGGTCGTCGGCCACTCCTCGAAAGGCGGTGGCGGCCTGATTGCCGGCGACCTCAAGGATCCCGCCGCTCCACCGCAAATCTGGAAGGCCGCGCTCGACCAGCTCTGCGGGCGCATCGACGTCCTCGTCAACAACGCCGCCATATTCGAAAACATTTCCCACGATGCTTCCGATGACGATTGGCACGCGGCGTGGAGCCGCACGATGGCGGTCAACCTGCAGGCCCCGGCCGACTTCTGTCGCTTGGCAGTCTCCCATTTCCAGCAGCGCGGCGGAGGTGGACGGATCGTCAATGTCGCGAGCCGGGCGGCATGGCGCGGCGATTCGCCGCAGCACTGGCATTACGCCGCGTCGAAAGGCGCGATGATTTCCATGACCAAGACCATCGCGCGCAGCTTCGCGCCCGAAGGTATTTTGATCTACGCGGTCGCGCCGGGCTTCGTCCGAACCGATGCGACCGAGGAGTTTCTCGACACGGACGCGGCCAAGCCGGTGCTCGCCGACATCCCGCTCGGCCGGGTGGCTGCATCGGAAGAGGTGGCCGAAACCATCCGCTGGCTGGCGACCGACGCACCCGCCGCCGCGACCGGCACCACCATCGACATCAACGGAGCAAGCTATGTTCGCTAGTTTCATGCTCGCCGCCGCCGCGCTTGCTCAGCCGATCGTGATTCCGCTCGGCAAGAACCCGCCCAAAGTCGAGCGGCCGATCGCACCGATCGAGACCGCCGGTCCGCTGTTCGCTTCGCAATGCACGGAGAATGACGATTGGGACAAACCGGCCCCGCCCGTCCGCATCCACGGCAACACCTATCTGGTCGGCACCTGCGGTATTTCGTCGATCCTGATCACCGACAAAGCGGGGCACATCCTGATCGACGGAGGGACCGAGAAGGGCGCGGAGCTGATCGCGGCGAACATCTCGAAGCTCGGCTTCAAGCTCAAGGACGTCAAATATCTGCTCCACAGCCATGAGCATATCGATCACGTCGGCGGCATCGCCCGGCTCCAGCAGCTGACCGGAGCAACGCTTGTGGCATCGGCTGAGGCCGCAAAGGTGTTCGAAACCGGCACCGCCGGCGCGGGCGACCCGCAGATCGGGCTGCACCCGCCCTTCCCCGCCGCTTCGGTCGGCCGCGTGATTACTGACGGTCAGGATGTGCGGCTTGGGGGTCTGGCTTTGACCGCCATTGCAACGCCCGGCCACACGACCGGCGCGCTCAGCTGGCATTGGGGCAGCTGCGACGGCGGCGATTGCCGCAGGATCGTCTTCGCCGACAGCCTCAACCCGATCAGCCGCGACAATTACAAGTTCAGCGATCGGCCAGCCTATGTCGCCGCGTTCCGCGCGAGCATCGCCAAGGTTGCCGCGGTCGATTGCGAAATCCTGCTGACGCCGCACCCGTCCGCAAGCAACATGATCAAGCGCATGGCCGGGATCGACCCGCTGGTGAATACCAATGCCTGCCGAGATTACGCCGCGTCCAAAACCAAGGCACTCGACGAGCGGCTGGCAAAGGAAGCGGTGAAGTGACGCCCGCCACCAGATCCTCCCCGGAACGGGGAGGGGGACCGCGGCGCGCAGCGACGTGGTGGAGGGGTCGCACGATCGAGGCGGCGGAGAAGCGGGCCCCCTCCACCAGCCTTCGCCTTCGGCTGCGGATGGTCCCCCTCCCCGTTCCGGGGAGGATTGTTTGAGCTACCGCGCCACGGTCCATTGCACCCGCGCGCAAGCGGAAGCCGCGCCCGAGTTGGAACTGGAGTGGCCGGGCGAACCCGCAGTGCTCGTCGCGGACGAACCCGACCCGGCGCAGCCCGACGAGTGGCTGATCCACGCTTATTTCGACCATCCGCCTTTGCCGGAAGAACTCAGTCTGCTCGCGTCCCTCGGCACTTCGCAGCCGAAGGTCGAAGGCCTGCCCGAAGCCGATTGGGTGACGATGAGCCAGTCCGGCCTCGAACCGATCCGCGCAGGCCGCTTCTTCGTCCACACCCCCACGCACCCGCCCGCACCGGAAGCGATCAACTTCGAGATCGACGCCGGCCTCGCGTTCGGCACAGGCCAGCATGCGACCACCGCCGGCTGCCTCGAAGCGCTCGACCGGCTCGAGCGCGAGGGCAGGAAGTTCACCAACATCGCCGACATCGGCACCGGCACCGGCCTCCTCGCCTTCGCCGCGCTGGCGTTGTGGCCCGAGGCAAAGTGCATCGCCACCGACATCGACCCGATCAGCATTGATGTTTCGCGAGACAATGCCGCGATCAATCATGTGTCGGCCGGGCATGGCTCGGGCGAACTGCTGCTAGCGGTGGCGGACGGCATGGACTCCCCGATGCTCGCTGCGAGAGCACCGTTCGACCTCCTGATCGCCAACATCCTGGCGGGTCCGCTGATCGAACTGGCGCCGGATTTCGCGAAGGCACTCGCGCCGGGCGGAACGCTGATCCTCGCAGGATTGCTCGACACGCAAGCGGATGCGGTGATCCAAGCGTACGAGGATCAGAGCCTCAGCGCACACTGTCGCGGCCCCGGAGAGTGGCCGGTGCAAGTGCTCACGGCCTAAAAGCATAACGCCCGCTTGCAGACATTGCCGAAGTGCGACAAGCTAGTGGGGGTGTAGGGGTGATTGCATGCGACGGATGACGGAAGGCGCAGCAGCGGCACTGCTGCTCTTGTCAGCATGCGGGAATGCTCAAACGAATGACGCATTAGTGCCTTCCCTTGAGCGGCTCGCCGCTAAGGACAACGCAGAGGCAATCTACCATCTTGGGATGGCCTATCAGACGGGCACAGGCCTCCCTAAATCACCCACCAAGGCTCTTGAGGCATTCCGCCGCGCGTCCGCTTTAGGAGACCCGTTAGCGTCGTACAAAATGGGGTGCTTCTACGCAGGCCAAGAGGGCGAGTTGGTCAAGACCGACCCGGAACTTGCCCTGCGCTACAAGTTGGTTGCTGCGAGAGCGGGATATGCCCTGGCACAACAAGACGCGGCCATGTTGTATGCTCAACAAGGCGACATATCCACCGCCCTGAGCTGGCTGGAACGGGGCGCGGCACAAGGCTGGTCTGGAGCACTTTCAACCTACGCATCCGTCCACAACGGGGCTTCAGGCGTCGAGCCGGACCCTGTCAAAACAGCCGCTTACTTCAAGCTCCTTCTCCAGAGAACCGATGCCAGCGAGAAGCAGCGTGCCTGGCTAACCGACTTTGAGAAACGACTGTCTCCCGAGCAACGGAAGGCTGCGGACACGATTGTACGGTCCTATCGAGCGTCTCCAACGCCGCTGACAGTGAAGGCACTATCGGGTCAGAGAGCGGCCATAGAGCTAGTCGCAGGTCAACGCTGATAGAGTGCCCGTTGTCCGTCCATTGCGGACATTCACTTAAGCCTCCGCCACAATCCGCGCCCATTCTTCTTCACTCGCAACCTGCACCCCAAGAACCTCCGCTTTCTTGAGCTTTGACCCGGCGCCCGGCCCAGCCACCACCAGATCCGTCTTCGCACTCACCGAGCCAGCCGTCCGCGCACCAAGCCGTTCCGCCTGCGCCTTGGCTTCGTCGCGGCTCATGGTTTCGAGGGTGCCGGTGAAGACGATGGTCTTGCCGGTCCATTCGGTCTGCTTGGCCTTGGACTGGAACGGCTGCGGGCGGACTTCGGAGAGGAGGTCGTCGAGCGCCGCGCGGTTATGCTCCTCGTGGAAGAAATCGACCAAAGCTCCGGCGACAACCGGCCCGACGCCCTCGACACCCGCCAGCTCCGCCTGAGCATTCTCGCCCGTCGCCGTCCGCCGCAGCGCCTCGACCGTGCCGAACCAGCGCAGCACATCCTTGGCGGTGACGATGCCGACATGGCGGATGCCGAGCCCAAACAGGAATCGCGCCGGATCGGGATCGCGCTTGGCGTCGATCGCGGCGAGCAGATTGTCGACGCTCTTCTCCTTCCACCCCTCGCGGCCGAGCAGGTCTGCGCGATGCTGCTTGAGGCGGAAGATGTCGGCCGGTGAGTTCAGCCATTCGAGCTCGACGAATTCGACAATCGTCTTCTCGCCCAGCCCCTCGATATCCAGCGCGCCGCGGCTGACGAAATGCTTGAGACGCTCGATCCGCTGCGCGGGACAGACCAGCCCGCCGGTGCAGCGGACGTCGACTTCGCCTTCCTCCGCGACTGCCTCGCTGCCGCATTGCGGGCAATGGTCGGGGAAAACGTAAGCCGCGCGTTGCTCGTCGCGCGTCAAATTCTCCACCACCTGTGGGATCACATCGCCCGCCCGCTGGATCCGCACCCGGTCGCCGATCCGCAGCCCCAGCCGCGCAATCTCGTCGCGATTGTGCAGGGTGACATTGGCGACCATCACGCCGCCGACTCCGACCGGTTTCAGCCGCCCGACCGGAGTCAGCTTGCCGGTGCGCCCGACCTGGATGTCGATCGCCTCCAGTGTCGTTTCCGCTTTCTCGGCCGGAAATTTGTGCGCGAGCCCCCAGCGCGGTGCGCGCGCGACCTGGCCCAGCCGCTCCTGCCAGTCGAGCCGATCGACCTTGTAGACCACGCCGTCGATGTCGAACGGCAGGTCCGCGCGCGCATGTTCGATCGCGGCATAATGGGCGAGCAGGTCGTCGATGCTTTCGACGCGCTTGAGCTGGTCGCTGATCGGAAGCCCGAAAGCGGCGATCCGCTGCATCGCGTCGAGTTGCGTTGCCCCCAACGGCTCCGAAAGCTCGCCCCACCCGTGCACAAGAAACCGCAACGGCCGCGCGGCAGTGACGCTCGCATCCTTCTGCCG
>JBDSZD010000028.1:0-3553 GCA_039925325.1 Sphingomicrobium sp. | reverse complement strand
CGCGAAGTCGCCGGGTTCGCTGAAGTCTTTGTAAACGCTGGCGAAGCGGATGTAGGCGACGTGGTCGATGGCTTTGAGGCCGTCCATTACCGCTTCGCCGATCTGCGTGGTGGTGACCTCGTCGCCGCGGGTTTCGAGCTGGCGCTGGATGCTCGAGATCATGCGGTCGATGCGCTCGGGCGCCACGTCGCGTTTGCGGCAGGCGATGGCGATGGAGCGGGACAGCTTCTCACGGTCGAACGGCTCGCGTTCGCCGGTCTTCTTGACCACGACCAAGTCGCGCAACTGCACGCGCTCAAAGGTGGTGAAGCGCGCCCCGCAGGCCTCACACTGGCGGCGGCGGCGGATTGCGGCGCCGTCCTCGCTCGGGCGGCTGTCCTTCACTTGACTGTCTTGCTGCGCGCAAAACGGACAGCGCATCAGAAGCCGTCGTAGATGGGAAAGCGGGCGCAGAGCGCGCAAACGCGTTCATTGACCGCGCGCTCGACGTCCGCATTGCCTTCGGCACCGTTGGCCTTGAGCCCGTCGAGCACATCGGCGACCATGTCGGCGATGTCGCGGAATTCATTTTCTCCGAACCCACGCGTGGTCCCGGCGGGCGAGCCGACCCGGATCCCGCTGGTCTTCATCGGCGGCAGCGGATCGAACGGCACGCCGTTCTTGTTGCAGGTGATCCCGGCCCGCTCCAGCGCTTCGTCGGCGTCCTTGCCGGTCAGCCCGAGCGGGCGCAGGTCGATCAGCGCGAGGTGCGTGTCGGTGCCGCCCGCGACCACGTCTGCGCCGCGCTCCTTGAGGCGGCCGGCGAGCATCCTGGCGTTAGCGATGACGGCCTTCGCATAAGTCTTGAAGTCGGGCTGCAGCGCTTCGCCGAACGCGACCGCCTTGGCGGCGATGACGTGCATTAGCGGACCGCCCTGAAGCCCGGGGAACACCGCCGAATTGATCTTCTTGGCGATGGCCTCGTCATCGGTCAGCACCATGCCACCGCGCGGCCCGCGCAAGGTCTTGTGGGTGGTGGTGGTGACGACATGGGCGTGGCCGAAGGGGGAGGGATGTTCGCCTGCCGCGACCAGACCGGCGAAATGCGCCATGTCGACCATCAGCAGCGCGCCGACTTCGTCCGCTATTGCACGGAAGCGCGCGAAATCGAGATGGCGCGGATAGGCCGATCCGCCGGCGATGATCAGCTTCGGACGATGCTCCTTCGCCAGCCGTGTGACCTCGTCGAAGTCTACCAGATGATCGTCGGGGCGAACGCCATATTGAATGGCGTTGAACCATTTGCCGGACTGGGCGGGCGGCGCGCCATGCGTGAGGTGACCGCCGGCGGCGAGGCTCATGCCGAGGATGGTGTCATTGGGCTTGAGCAGCGCCAACATCACTGCGCCATTCGCCTGTGCGCCCGAATGCGGCTGGACGTTGGCGAAGCCGCAGCCGAACAATTGCTTGGCGCGATCGATAGCGAGCGTCTCGACCGCGTCGGAGGGTCCGCAGCCTTGATAATAACGGCGGCCGGGATAGCCTTCGGCATATTTGTTGGTGAACACCGACCCCTGCGCCTCAAGCACCGCGCGGCTGACGATATTTTCGGACGCGATCAGCTCGATTTGCGTCTGTTCGCGGCGTAGTTCGGCGTTGATTGCGTCGGCGACCCCCGAATCGGCGTCCGACAGGCGGCGGGTGAAGAAGCCTTCGGGCTGCACATCATTGAGGTTTGCGGCGGTGGCCATCAGTCGCTGTCCTGCAGAACGGTGGAGAGTTGATCGACGCGACGCTGGTGACGCCCGCCGGCGAAGTCGGTGTCGAGAAAAGCGGCGACGCAGGCCTTGGCCATGTCGCTGCCGATGAGACGGGCGCCAAGGGCAAGGACGTTGGCGTCATTGTGCTCGCGGGCCAGCGCTGCGGAGAGAGGATCGTCGACGCGGGCGCAGCGGCAGTCCGGGTTGCGGTTGATAGCGATGGAGATGCCGATGCCGGAACCGCAAACGGCAATTCCCCGCTCGGCCTCACCGGAGGCGACCGTCTCGGCCAGCTTCCTGCCGAACTGCGGGTAATCGACGCTCTCCGAACCGTTCGTGCCGAGATCGAAGACTTCGTGTTTTAAATCGCGCAGCCACGCGACAAGGTCATCCTTCAGGACGAACCCAGCATGGTCGGCGGCAACGGCTATACGCATGGTCGTTCTCTAGGCGATGACTGTCGGATTCGCTACCCATCACCCAGCGGTCGGGGTTCGCGCTGCTTCTTGTCGCGCCCAGGCATCCATGCTTGAGAGCGACGGACAAAACGAGGGCGGGGCCTCAATGATTCACGAACGGCAGTATCATCCCCTTCGCTCGGCGCTGTCGGCAGAGATGCACCTACGCAAGCTGCCGCCACTGAAGCCCGGCGTTCGTATGGCGCAAATCGTGCTTCTTCCCGGCGAAGACCGCGACTGGAAACAGATCGAGGCTCACCTCGGCCTGCTCTGCTCGCACGCGGCGCCTAATGTCGACCCGCAATCACGTTATTTCCGCGAGACGATCGGCGACACAATCTTCCGCTGGGAGCGGCATGGCGAGTTCTGCTCATTCACCTTTATCTGCGACGCACCCGACGCGCCTTGGTTTGACGATACCCCGTTTCGCGACACGCCGGCCGGTTGGGTCGAGGGGCTTCCCGGCCAAGTGATACGCGCGACCCGGATAGCTTATGTCGACAAGGCGGACGCTATTTTGCCAGGTTCTCCTTTCGCTGCGGAGGATTTGGTTCTGTGCCATGTGGTCGGCGGCCGCGGAGAAATTCGGTCCGATTTCCGGCTTCACACGGACGGATTCGGGCGGCTGCTAGTTGTCGATCATGGTCTTTCGGGGCTGGAAGCGGCGTTGACCGTGCAGCGGCTCCAGGAGCTCAGCAATTACCGCAACATTGCCCTGCTCGGGTTACCGGTCGCGCAAAGTCTCACACCGGAAGTATCCGGCATTGAGCAGCGCCTAGCGGCGCTCACGGTCGACATCGCGGCCAAGCAAGCGGATGACGACCGGGCACTTGCCGAGCTGTCCTTCCTCAGCGCCGAGTTGGCCCGAATCATGGCGGCGACCCGATTTCGCATGAGCGCAACGCTGGCCTATGCCGATGTGGTCGCGGCACGGTTGCGCAGCCTGGATATCGTGAAGGTGCCCGGGCACCAGACGTTGACCGGTTTCACCGAACGCAGGCTCGCCCCGGCGACGCGCACTTGCGCGTCCTTTGTGACTCGACTCGACGATCTTTCGCGGCGGGTAGGCTGGACCAGCGATTTGTTAAGAACGCGGATCGAGACCGCGACAGCAGCGCAAAGCCGCGATCTTCTTGCATCCATGAACCGCAGAACGAAGCTGCAGTTGAGGCTGCAGCACACGGTCGAAGGGGTGTCGATCGTCGCGATCAGCTATTACGCGCTGGGCCTGCTCGGCTACATACTGCCTGCACTTGGGCTGAGCGCCCATGAAAAGATCGTCAAAGCCGCGCTGGTTCCTATAATCCTGCTGATGGCCTGGCTAGGTTTCCGGCGGTCCCGCAGCAGTCTTAAGGA
>JBDSZD010000027.1:0-18617 GCA_039925325.1 Sphingomicrobium sp. | reverse complement strand
TTTTCCCTGAACCTGGGCCGGGGCAGGCGTGGAATGTCGCCGAATAACCCGCCAACGGCCTTCGTCGAACACCCAGACGTCGGTCAGCAGCACGCAATCCTCGATCTCGCGGCCGAGATAGTTGATTTTCCAGCGCGCATGGATGGTGCCGACCATCACTTGTTCGAGCACCGTCGCATCCTCGATCCGAAGCTCGATCGACATCAACTGGCGCTTCTGGATCGCGTCGAGCCATTCCTCCCGATTGAGCGTGAAGGCGCCTGCCGCGCGGCTGCCGATGAGGACGAAATTCGGGTGAATGAGCGAACGCAGCCGCTCCATGTCCTTGGCGCACAGCGCATCGCGCCACTCATGCTCGAGCGCTTCCACCAGCTCGCAGCCCCGGTTCGCGCTTTTCTTATCGGCCACGCATGAACCCTCCCAAGATACCCCGCAGCAGCGTGTTGCCGATCTGCCGTCCGACGGAACTCGCAACCGCGCGCCCGGCCGACTGCATCATCTTGTCGGCCATGCTTGGGCGTGCGGCTTCGCGCGCCTGACGCGCGGCCTGGCGCTCGTCCTCGCGCTGACGTTGAGTGTCGAGCCGCTCCTGCTCGCGTGTCAGCTTGATCCGATCGCGTTCGGCGAGGGCCTCCGCCTTGGCATTTGCTGCGGCGGTTTTCTCCTCGGCCGACTGAGCTTGCGCCTCGGCGGCGGATGCCGCAGCCACGGACACGCGCGCGGCGATCAATTCTTGCGCCGACTCGCGGTCGATAAGGACATCGTAGCGCGAACCGATCTCGTCGGTTGTGATTAGAAGCTTACGCTCTTCCATCGTGATCGGTCCGACGCGAGAGGCGGGCGGTTTGATCAGAATACGCTGCACAGGCGCGGGCGCACCGTCAGGCTGAAGCAGCGACACCAGCGCTTCGCCGACTTTCAATTCGGTGATCGCGCTGGTCACGTCGAGATCGGGATTGGTGCGGAAGGTTTCCGCCGCCGACTTCACCGCCGCCTGATCGCGTGGTGTGAAGGCGCGCAAGGCGTGCTGGACGCGATTGCCAAGCTGCGCGGCGACGCTGTCGGGAATGTCGATCGGGTTTTGCGTAATGAAATAGACGCCGACACCTTTCGAACGAATCAGGCGGACGACCTGCTGCACCTTCTCAAGCAAGGCCGGCGGCGCATCGTCAAACAGCAAATGGGCCTCGTCGAAGAAGAAGCACAGCTTCGGCACCGCAACGTCACCGATTTCGGGCAATTGCTCGAACAGCTCGGACAGCAGCCACAGCAGGAAGGTCGAATAGAGCCTCGGGCTCGCCATCAGCCGATCGGCGGCGAGAATATTGACGATGCCCCGGCCGTCCGAATCGACCTTCAGGAAATCTTCCAGTTCGAGCGCCGGCTCGCCGAAGAAATTGTCACCCCCCTGGCTTCGCAGCTGTAGCAGCGAACGCTGGATCGTCCCGACGGACGGCTTCGAAACATTGCCGTAGGCGAGCGTCAGCTCCTCCGCGCGTTCGCCGACATCGACCAGCATCGCCTGAAGATCGTCGAGATCGAGGAGCAGCAATCCGTCCTTGTCCGCGACGTGGAAGGCGATGGTGAGCACGCCTTCCTGAACGTCATTGAGGTTCATCAGCCGAGCGAGCAGCAGCGGACCCATTTCGCTAATCGTGGTGCGAATCGGATGGCCCTGAGTGCCAAACAAATCCCACAACTGAACGGGGCATTCCCGGTATTGCCAATCGGGATAGCCGATCTCGGCGGCGCGTGCCGCAAAGATATCATGGGTCTTGGTTGCCGGGGACCCGGCCATCGCAAGCCCGGCGAGGTCGCCTTTCACATCCGCGACGAACGTCGGAACGCCGGCATTCGAAAAGCCTTCGACAAGGCCTTGCAGCGTGACGGTCTTCCCCGTTCCGGTCGCCCCGGCGATTAGCCCATGACGGTTGGCCCGCGACAGTTCGAGCTGCTGGGGATTGGCGCCGCCCGCGGCGCTGCCGATGTAGATGCTGCTTTCCGGCACACATTCTCTCCTCGCCCGCACGATTGCCGACGAGGAGGGGAAGCGCAAGGGGCCTTCGTGACCCTAGCGCTGGACGATGTTGACCCCAACGAAGGCTTCGGGGGAGGTCCCGCGCTTCACCAGCAACGCGACGCTCGTCCGCCCCGCTCTGCGCGCCGCCTCAACCGCAGCAAGGACTTGGGCCGGAGTCGTGACCGCCAACCTGTTGACGGACAGAATCAGATCACCGCGTTGAAGCCCTTCCTCGGCGGCACTGCTATTCGGATCCACCGCAGTCACGATCACTCCCCTTGCGGTCGGCGGCAGGTTGGCGGCGCGCGCAAGCGCAGGTGTGATCGGTTGCAACGACAGACCAAGCGCTTTCTGCGCCGGCAGCGGGATCAACGCATCGTCCGTCAGCTGATCGCTGTCATTGCCGCCGAGCAGCTTTGCGAGTTGCTCTTCTGTCGGGCGCTGTCCGACGGTCGCGGTCAGCCGCACCGGACGGCCGTCGCGGATGATATCGATCGGGATACGCGAGCCGACCGTGGTGTTTGCGATCAGATAGGATGCGGTCTGGTCCGGGCTCACTTCCTGCCCGTTAACCCGAACGATCACGTCGCCCTGCTGAATACCGGCCCGCGCACCAGGATCGCTCGGCTGGACCGAACGAACCAGCTCGCCGCGATCCTTTGGAAGGCCGAGCGCCGAGGCGAGGCTTTCCTCGAGCGGCTGAAGGCCGACACCGAGATAGCCGCGCTGCGGACGCTGGCCGCGGCGGAGCGAGTCGATGACGGGGCGGGCCAATTCCGCCGGGATCGCGAGGCCGATGCCGACCGACGCGCCAGTCGGAGAAATCAAAGCCGAATTGATGCCGATGACGTTGCCATTGAGGTCGAACATCGGTCCGCCGGAATTGCCCATGTTGATGGACGCGTCGGTCTGGATGTAGCGATCATAGGCGCCGACCCGGGTGATGCCGCGGTGAAGCGCCGAAATGATACCGGCCGTGACCGTCCCGCCGAGCCCATAAGGATTGCCAATCGCGAGCACCCAGTCGCCAACCCGCGCACGCGTGCTGTCGCCCCAACTGACGAAAGGAAGGTTCTGGCCCTCGATCTTGAGCAATGCGAGATCGGAGGTCTGGTCGCGGCCGACGATGCGCGCGCGATATTCCTTGCGGTTGGTCAGCGTCACCGTGACTTCGTCGACCGTGCCGTTGCCTGTCGCGCCCTGCACCAGATGGTTGTTGGTGACGACATAGCCGTCGGACGAAATGATGAATCCCGACCCTAGCGACCCTGCTTCGCGAGTCCGTCCCGGAGTGCTGCCCGGAGGCGTTGCCTGACCGTCCCCCTGATCTTCCGGGGCGCCTGGATTACCGAAGCGGCGAAGGAATTCCTCGAACGGATCGGCCTGCGCGCGCACGGGCACCCGCTGCTTGGTCGAGATGTTGACGACCGCGGGCTGAAGCCGAGCCGCCAAATCGGCAAACGACATCGGTGCGCCCGCAGGTGCAAGCGCAACCGGCGCGTTCTGCGCCACCTGCGCCCCGGCCTGACCGGTCGCGAGAGAGAAAGCGGTACCACCCAGCAGCAGGGCCGTCGCGACCCCATAGGCATAACGCACTATTCCGGACTCCTTCGAACGCATGGATACTCCATTATTCGGTTTGCTTGCGCAAAGGCTAAGTGAATGTGGACCCTTAACGCCGATTGAACGCCCGAGGTTCAGCGGGTCCGCCCAGTGAACTCGCGAAGATAATCGTTCTGCGGCGAAAGGATGACGTTGGTCGGAGACGACTTACCATTCCCGTCACCGACAAAGGTCGTTTCGTACGACTGCATCGCCCGATAAAAATCGTAGAATTGCGGGTCTTTCCCGAACGCGGCCGCATAGGTTTTCGCAGCTTCCGCGTCGGCCTGGGCACGAATGATCTGCGCGCGTTTGGCGCCCTCGGCGCGGATCGAGCGGGCCTCCTGCTGACGTGCCGAGCGCATCTGTGCAAAGGCCGAATCGAGCGGCGTTCCCTCCGGAAGATCGGCTTTCTTGATGCGGACGTCGATCACTTCGACGCCATACTGACGGGCAACGCGGTTAAGTCCCGACCGGATACTTCCCATCGCGCCTTCGCGCTCCGGACTGAGCAGCGAAGCGAACGACCGCTTGCCCAGCTCATTGCGCAATTGCGAGCCGAGGATTGGGCGAAGCGCGGCCTCCAGCCGCTCTTCCGAGCGCGCCGAGATGTACATCTGAGTCGGTTGGACGATTCGGTAACGAGCGAAAGCGTCAACTTCCAGCCGGCGCTGGTCCGTCGAGAGCACCTGCTGGCGCTCCATGTCCACCGCCCGAACTCGCTTGTCGAGCCAGACAACGCTTTCGATGAACGGGATGCGATAGTTTATCCCAGCTCCGCGGGTCCCAATTTTGTGTCCCGGTTCGTAGCCGTTGAGGACGCGGTTGGGCTTGCCCAACTGAACAATGATGGCCTGTTTCGTTTCGGGGATAATCATCACGCTGCTGAACATTGAGACCAGCAGGATGAGGGCGATCGCGCCGACCAAAATCGGGCTTCGGCGAACGAAATCGATCACTGCGATGGCTCCTTCGGCGCAGAGCGCCGCAGCTCATTAAGAGGCAGGTAGGAATTGACGCCGGGCGCCTCGACGATCGTCTTATCGACCCTCTGAAGAACGCGCTCCATCGTCTCGTAATACATCCGCCTGCGAGTGACTTCCGGCGCGAGCTTATACTGCTCGTAAACCTTGTCGAACGCGGTGGCGTCACCCTGCGCTTTCTGCCCGAGCTGAAGCGCATAAGCGTTGGAATCGTTGACGTAGCGCTGCGCCTCCTGCTGCGCTGCGGTCACTTCCTTGAAGGCGTCGTTGACGGCGGCGGGCGGATCGGCCTGACGCAGCGAGATGCCCTGCACCTGCACACCCGAGCGATATTGATCGAGCGTGCTTTGCATTTCCTCGGCTACCCGAGCCTCGATCTCGCCGCGCTGGTTGCCCATTGCGCCCTGAAGAGAAACGTTGGCGATGACCGCACGCATTGCGCTTTCCGCAACCTCGCGAATAGTCTCGTCCGGCTCCGCCAATGCAAACAAATATTGCTCAGGCTCCCGAATCCGCCAGCGCACTTGATAAGCGATGTCGATGATATTCTGGTCGCGGGTCAGCATCAGTGTTTCTTCCTGACCCGAGCCGATGGGAATCTCCCGGATGTTCTCGACATCAACCTTGCTGACCCGGTCGACAGGCCACGGCAACGTGATCCCGACGCCCGGCGCAAGCGTATGGTTGTAGCGTCCAAAACGCGTGACCACGCCGCGCTCTTCCGGCGCGATGCGGTGCCAGGTCGTAAACAGCAAGGCGACTAGCACGAAGGCGAGAACGCCCCAGGCGATGACCGAGCCTTTCGGCTGGCTCGGCAGCCCGCCGCCGCCATCGCCGCCGAACTTTGCGCGGCTGCGCTTCAGGAACTCGTCGAACGAGGCGACATTGCCGCCGCCTGGAAGACCGGGACGCCGGCTGCGCTTGGGCGGCTCACGCCACGGGCCGGGACTCCCTGGCGCAGGCGGTTCTTCCCCATCGCCGCCGCCCGATGACCCCCAAGGTCCCTTATTGTCAGCGAACAGACCGCGTGCGCGGTCGCCCCACCCCGTGAAGATGCTCATGGCCTTACTATAGGAACGGGATCGCACGAAAAACAGTGGCAAGGGACCAAGGACCACTTAAGGCACTGCGGATGGAGCAGATATTGCCCTTTCTGAACGCAATTGCCGAGGCGGATCGCATTCGGTCGCGGCGGGTGGCTGACGGTGTGGCAACGATCGTTGTCGATGCCACCGGGCTGGATGCAGACGCCCGGGCGGCGCTGGAGGCAGAGGTTCGGGCCATGGCGCTGAAGTCGCCGGAAGTCAGGGAAGTGCGGGTCGCAATGACGGCGTCCCAGCCGCAGCGCACGATCATCGCAATCGGCAGCGGCAAGGGTGGAGTCGGGAAATCGACGCTGACGGCCAATCTCGCCGTGGCGATGGCGCGCGCCGGACGCCGGGTCGGATTGATCGATGCCGACATCTATGGGCCGTCACAGCCAACCTTGCTCGGCAGCAGCGAGAAACCGATTGCACGTGACGACAAGTTGATCCCGGTGGCCGCGCACGGGCTGAAATTCCTGTCGCTTGGTCAGCTTGTTGGCGAGGGACAGGCGCTGGCCTGGCGCGGTCCGATGGCGACGGGCGCGCTCACGCGACTCCTGGAGGCCGATTGGGGCGATTGCGACCTGATCCTGGTCGATCTTCCCCCCGGCACCGGCGACGTGCAACTCACTTTGCTGCAGAAAGCGCGACCGGCCGGAGCGGTGGTGGTGTCGACGCCGCAGGATCTGTCGCTGATCGATGCACGCCGCGCGATCGACCTCTTCGGAAAACTCAACGTTCCCGTGCTCGGCATCGTCGAGAATATGAGCAGCTACATCTGCCCGCATTGCGGCGAAGGATCGGACCCGTTTGGAAGCGGCGGTGCGGAAGCGGCTGCCGCGCAATTGGGTATCACGTTCCTTGGCCGACTGCCGTTGTCCGCGTCGATACGCACGGCCTCGGACGCAGGTGAGCCGCCGGCTGCCGGCGACGGGCCGGAAGCACAGGCATTCGCCGATCTGGCGGCCGCGGTGCTGAAAGCGCTGGATAAAACGGCAAGCTGAACACGGTTCGTACGCTTGACAGCGCTTCAATTTAGGATGAGCCTTTGCTGATTGGAGCCAACGGCGGCCGTTGGATTGGGGAATCGACATGAAACTGACGACTCGAATCGGGCTTGCGGCCTGCGCTATATTAGGTGCTGCAGTTCCGGCATCGGCGAATCACAGTTGGGGCGGATATCATTGGGCCAACGGCACGACGGGCCAGCTGGTCGTCAAGCGCGCGCTCAGCAGCGCGAACTGGACGACACTAGTCAATGCGGCGATGGCGGACTGGCAGGGAAAGCCGCTAAGCTTCGCCATAACCGACGCACCGGCCGGGACCAGTCGCAGGAAATGCTCTCCATCGAGCGGTCAGACGCTAATCTGCAACGATTCCTACGGCCAGCGCGGTTGGCTGGGCATCGCCTCCATCTGGGCGAGCGGCGTTCATATCACCCAAGCGACGACCAAGCTGAACGACACCTATTTCAATATGACGCGCTACAACGACGACGCTTGGCGGCGAATGGTCGCCTGCCAGGAAGTCGGGCACAACTGGGGCCTCGATCATCAGGACGAGGCATTCGGAAACGTCAACCTTGGGACGTGCATGGATTACACCAACGCCCCCGCGGGGGGAGTTTACAACAATTTCAATTACGGACCGAGCAACGTCCGGCCCAACAACGACGATTATAGTCACTTGACCGGTTTCTATAATCACCCCGACAGCATTGCGGCGGCGACGAACTTTGGCGTGCGCGAAGTGGGCAGGCCGGTGATTTCGGACGTTCCGGCCGGTTTCAATTCGGCCGTCGGCGAAACGGCAGCGGAATGGGGTCGGGCAATTCACCGCGACAGCAAGGGCCGGCCCGACGTGTTCGAGAAGGATTTCGGCAATGGCTTCCGCCGTCTGACGCACGTGTTCTGGGCGCTTGAAGCCAGGGGCAACGAAGCGAATTAAGAACGCGGCTAGAGTCTGTTTCAGTAAGACGGAACCGGCCCTCACCCCCACCCGACCAACCAATTCAGTGTATTCTATGGGTTGGCCGGGTGGGGGTGAGGGCCGGCACCGCTTCAACCAATCTGAAACAGACTCTAGGCGGTCCCGACCGTCATCGCGGGGACGAGGATGGTCGGCGCATCCATACCGCGGCGAAACTTGAGGTCTGAGCCGGGCTCAAGTGTTGCGAACATGTCGAGCAGGTTCGACGCAATCGTGATCTCGGAGACGGGATGCACAATCTCGCCATCGCGCACCAGGAAGCCCGCCGCCCCGCGGCTGTAATCTCCGGTCACTCCGTTCACGCCTTGCCCGATCAATTCGGTAACGAGGATCGCCTGCGGAGCCGCGGCGAGCAATTCGGCCCGACTGCGTGTGCCCGCGGCAAGGTACAGGTTGCTCGGCGCTACTCCGGGCGAACCGCCGACCCCGCGCGCGGCATGGCCGGTCAGCGCTATGCCCAGCTGACGCGCCGAAGCACTATCCGCCATCCAGGTCCGCAGCACTCCGTCACTGACCAGTTCCGTTCGCGCCACCGCCACCCCTTCGCCGTCGAATGGCCGCGAGCGCAGCCCCCGCACCCGCAGCGGATCGTCGATAATTGCGATGCCCGATCCAAACAGTTGCTCGCCGAGCTTGTCCATCAGGAAGCTTGATTTGCGGGCAATAGCAGAGCCGCTGATCGCTCCGGACAAATGGCCGAGCAATGACGCCGCGACCCGGGCGTCGAAAATCACCGCCATCAGTCCCGGCTTCGGCCGCACAGGATCGACGCGGGCGACCGCGCGCTCGCCTGCACGGCGTCCGATCTCCTCAGCATCTTCGACGTCGGCAAGATGGCGCGCGCTGTGCCAGGCTTGATCGCGCTGCATTCCCGCACCTTCGCCGGCAATCACGCCAGCGGAGACGCTGTGCCCGCTGGTCGCATACGATCCTGAAAAACCATGCGATGTCGCAAGCGCGATGGTCGAGCCCGACGCGCTCGCGCTCGCACCATTGGAGTTGGTGACGCCCGCAATCCCTCGGGCCGCTGCTTCCGCCCTAAGCGCCCGCGTCTTCAGGTCGGCTGGGCCGGGCTCGACAGCATCGATCGAGTCGAGCGCCGGCAGCTCGCCCCGATGCAGGCGCTCCGCCGGAGCGAGGCCGGCGAACGGATCCTCCGGCGCTTCCGCCGCCATCGCCAGCGCCCGCTCGGCAAGCGCCGCAAGCGCATCGTCCGAAAGGTCGGACGACGACACCGAGGCGGAGCGCTGCCCGACGAACAGGCGCAGCCCGATCTCCTCGCCTTCCGACCGGCTGACGTCCTCAAGCTCCCCGAGGCGGACCTGAACACTGGTCGAATGGCTGCCCACATAAATTACGTCGGCGGCGTCGGCGCCGGCATCGATGGCGCGCTGGACGAGAGATTCGGCGCTTTGGCGGGCGCGTTCGGTGGACAGCATTCGCGAGCAATTAGCGCACGGAAAGGCCCACGACCAGCATCCCGAGAAAAACCAGTAATCCGCAGGTGCGGTTGGAGCGGAACAGCTGCAGCGCACCAGCACCGTCCTTTGGATCAGCGCGGAGCGCCTGGTTGGCGAGGTGAAGCGCGGCGGGAAGAAGCGCCAGCAACGCCACCCAGTCCGGGCGAACCGACCAAATGGCCAGGCCCCACAGCAGCAGTGCGAACGTGTAGAAGATCGCGATTCCAAGCGGCGCGCGATCGCCCAGGCGGCGGGCGGAAGATTTGACACCCACGAGCGCGTCATCTTCCACGTCCTGGATGGCGTAGAGCGTGTCGTACCCAATCACCCAGGCGACGCTGCCGGCATACAGCCATAACGCGGGCGCCGCGACGCTCCCCGTCACTGCCGGCCATCCGACCAGAGCGCCCCACGAAAACACCAGCCCGAGCCAGGCCTGCGGCCACCATGTGATCCGTTTCATGAAAGGATAAGCGGCGACGAGCGCGATGCTGCCAAGCGAGACGAGCTGCGCCGTGCGGGTTAGCTGGAGCAGCACCATCAGGCCGATCAAGCAGAACAGGACAGTCAGCATCCAGGCCGAACGCCGCGATACCCGCCCGCTGGCAAGTGGGCGCAGTCGCGTGCGCTCAACCTGCGCATCCAAGTCGCGATCGACGATGTCGTTATAAACGCAGCCCGCGCTGCGCATCGCGAACGCGCCCAGTGCGAGCCACAGGAACAGGTCCCAGCGTCCCTCAACGCCGGCAAGTGCGACGCTCCACGCACAAGGCCAGTACAGCAGCCAGCTCCCGATCGGCCGGTCGAGCCGCATCAACGACGCGAACGGTCGCAGCCGCGGCGGAAGCGCCCCGATCAACCCGTGGCGTTCGCTGTCGGGGACAATGTCTGAGGCCGTCATGGTCACGCTTGCTGACGGTAACGAATTGGAAGTGCAAGTCGGGATAGATTAAGCTCGTTAATCGTTACAACATCGAAACCGTCGATAGGTTGAGGAGTATTTTCAAAGGCGTAGGGGTGATGTCCGAGATCTATTTTCTGCGCCGATTGCTCGAGGAGCGTCGGCGCGCCGAAGAGGCCACCGACCCGGCCGAGCGAGCCGTTCACCTGCGGACCTGCCATCACTACGCAAAAATGCTGGTGTCGACGAAGCCCGAAGTGAGTGTGCCTCCTGCCTCCGACGAATAGAGTCGAACGCTCGCTCCCCGCCAAACTGGAATTTAACGAAAGACCGGTCAGTTAGTTGGAAGCTTTGTGCTGCGCATAGGCCTGCGTGCCCATGGTGTAGACATAGTCATCGCTGATGATGTCCGTGATCGCGAGATCCTGTTTTGCGTCCATGGCCGAGTAGATCGGCGCGAAATCGGTTTCGAGCGTCTGCCGGAGCAGGTCCTCGAAGCTGTCGATCACAAAATAGGACTGTTGAAAATCGTCGATTCGGTAGGGCGTTCGCATAACCCGTTCGAGACCGAAGCCGATGCGGTTTGGAGAGGGATCCTCCAGCGCGAAGACGGTCTCGCCGGCCGATGAAACAATGCCCGAGCCGTAAATGGCTAGATCGTCGCCGTTGCGGATCAGCCCGAACTCGACCGTGTACCAGTAAAGCCGCGACAGGCGCTGGATCGCGCCGAGCTCCGACGCGCGCTGACCGCCCCTGCCATAGGCCTGCATATAATCGGCGAACACGGGATGCGCGAGTAAAGGTACGTGGCCGAACACGTCGTGAAAGACATCGGGCTCTTCCAGATAATCGAGCTGATCCGGGCGGCGGATGAAATTGCCGGCGACGAAGCGACGGTTGGCGAGATGGTCGAAGAAGGCGTCGTCGGGGATAAGCCCGGGGACGGCGACCACCTGCCAGCCGGTGCGCTTCATCAGGATTTCGGACAAGCGCTCGAAATTGGGAATGCCGGGGCCTTCAAGACTGAGGACCTCAAGGCCCTCAAGGAATTGCGGCACCACCCGGCCGGGCAACAGCTTCGTCTGCCGCGCATAGAGCCGGTCCCAGGTGGCATGCTCAGCCGCCGTGTAGTGGCTCCAGTCCTGCGGGATGGTGAAATCACCCGCCGGTGCCACAGAGTCCGCCGTATCATTCATGATCGACATAATAGCCGACCAGCGATTTGGATGCGAATGCGCTTATTCTTCCCGCCGTCGTCTGTAGACAAGCAGCGGTCCCCCGCTAAGCTTCTCGCATGGGCGAAGGGGGTAATCCGATGCGCGGCGTTCTGATCGCAATCCTCGTGTTGTGCGGGTTACTGGCCGGACCCGCGCGATCCGCGCCTCCCGTGAAGCTGCGCGTGCTGATTGTCGACGGGGTCAACAATCATGATTGGCCGACGACCACGGCGACGCTCACCGATCTGTTGCGTAACAGCAAGCGATTCGAGGTCACGGTATCGACCAGCCCTCCGCGCGACGCTCCCGCCGAAGCCTGGGCGCGCTGGCGGCCGCGCTTCGCCGGCCATGACGTGGTGCTCAGCAATTTCAACGGGGGCGATCAGGCAAACGCGATCATGTGGCCGGATGGAGTGCGCCGGGCTTTCGAAACCTACGTGCGCAAAGGCGGCGGCTTCGTCAGCTTCCACGCGGCAAACAATGCTTTCCCCGGATGGACTGCTTATGAGGAGATGGTCGGGCTGCTGTGGCGCGACAAGAATTTCGGCCCGAGCGTCTATTTCGGGGACGCCGAACAGCGTGTCGTCGTACCCACCAACGAGGGCCGCAACCCGGGCCACGGACCGCGCCACGATTTCACCATCACCACCCTGCCAACCAACCATCCGATCACGCGCGGTTTCCCCCGGCAGTGGAGGCATGTGTCCGAGCAACTGACCCACGGCCAGCACGGTCATGATACGGTCGTGCGCGGCAATGCGATCACGTATCTCAGTTACGCGTGGTCGAAGGACAGCCGGGCGCGAGAACCGATGGACTGGGTCCGGCGTTACGGCCGCGGGCGGATCTATGTGACGATGCTCGGCCATAGCTGGACGGGCGAGAACAACCCCAATCTGCAGTCGCCGGGGTTTAAGGCCTTGCTGCTGCGCGGAGTCGAGTGGGCGGCGTCCGGGCGAGTGACGCTGCCGCCGCCTTCGTTGACGGAAACCCGCACCGGCAGGGCCTTGCAAACCATCTCCGTTTCCGACCCCGCTGGCTGATCCTGCAACGTGCCCGCGAAACCCGCCTGGCCGCCGAAAAGCCTTCCGCGCCTGTTTGTCCGCCAACCGCTCGCACAATGGGTGCAGCTCGAGATCGACGGCGCGCAAGCGCACTATCTCGGGACGGTGCTGCGGCTTGACGAAGGCGATCAGCTGCTGCTGTTCGACGGAGATTCGGGAGAATGGCTGGGCAAGATCGTCGCGGTGCGGAAGCGCCGGCTGATCGTCTCGATCGAGCGCCATGTGCGCGACGCGGAAAGCGTGCCGGACCTCTCGCTCGCATTCGCGCCGATCAAGCGGGTGCAAGTTGACTGGCTCGTCGAGAAAGCGACGGAGCTGGGCATCGCGCGGCTGATACCGGTGGTTACCCAGCGAACTGTCGTGGAGCGCGTGAAGCTGGAGCGATTGCAAACGATCGCGATCGAGGCGGCGGAACAATGCGGGCGGACGCGGCTGCCGGAGATTGACGCGCCGGTGCCGCTCGCAACCTTGCTCAAAGAGCGAGACCCTGATCGGCGACTCTACTTCGCGGACGAGCAAGGTGGCGAACCACTGGCGCGGGCCTTTGCGCCCGGTGCCGCGATCATCCTGACTGGGCCGGAGGGCGGCTTCACAGACGACGAGCGGGCGGCGATCCGGGGGGAGGCGAACAGCATTGCGGTGTCGCTCGGACCGCGCACCTTGCGGGCCGAGACCGCGGCGCTCGCTGCGCTTGCAGCCTGGATGGCAATCGCCGGGGATTGGCGCTCATAAGGCGCGCTGATGATCGCATAAGCTGGAAGTGCTGGCGCGGCGCGTCGTGCGCCGCTAGTGGCGCGCTCCAATGACGACGCGCACGGACGACAGCGAAAGCCCGCTCATTGAGAGCCGCGACGATCTGCTGTCGGTATTCTCCGGCGGGGAAAAGGCGCGCGAAGACTGGCGCATCGGCACCGAGCACGAGAAATTCGTCTATCGCCTCAGCGATCACGGCGCGCCGAGCTACGATGAACCCGGTGGCATCCGCGACCTCCTGGCAGGCCTGACCGAATTCGGCTGGCGGCCGGTTATCGAAAACGGGAACGTCATCGCGCTGAGCGGGAATGACGGCACCATCAGCCTGGAGCCGGCCGGTCAGCTGGAGCTTTCGGGAGCTGCGCTGAGCGACCTCCACCAGACCTGCAACGAGGCGGCCCGGCACCTCGAACAGGTCAAGGGCGTGGGCGACCGCCTCGGTCTCGGTTTCCTTGGGCTGGGCATGTGGCCCGACAAGGCGCGCTCCGACCTGCCGGTGATGCCCAAGGGCCGCTATGAAATCATGCTGCGCCACATGCCGCGCGTCGGCAATCTCGGACTCGACATGATGCTCCGCACCTGCACCATTCAGGTTAATCTAGATTATTCGTCCGAAGCCGATATGGTGAAAAAGTTCCGTGTCGGGCTGGCGTTGCAGCCGCTCGCGACTGCATTGTTCGCCAATTCGCCACTGACCGAGGGGCGGCCCAACGGCTACAAGAGCTTCCGCAGCCACATCTGGGAAGATACCGACCCGCATCGCACCGGCATGCTCCCGTTCGTGTTCGAGGATGGCTTCGGATATGAGCGATATTGCGATTATGCGCTCGACGTGCCGATGTATTTCGTCTTCCGCGACGGCCGATATATAGACTGCGCTGGCGAGAGTTTCCGTGCCTTCCTCAATGGCAAGCTGCCACAGCTTCCCGGCGAGAAGCCGCGTCTCAGCGACTTTATCGATCATCTGTCGACCGCATTCCCCGAAGTTCGGCTTAAGAGCTTCCTTGAAATGCGCGGGGCCGATGGCGGACGCTGGGGACGAATCTGCGCGCTTCCTGCGCTGTGGGTAGGACTTCTCTATGCCGACGAGGCGCTCGATGCCGCCTGGGATCGGGTCAAGCACTGGACCCTCGACGAACGCGAGCAGCTTCGCCGCGAAGTGCCCCGGCTGGCGCTGCAGACACCGACGCCAGGCGGCGGGACAATGCGCGAGCTCGGCCGCGAATTGATAGACATCGCTGCGCTTGGGCTCACACGCAGGGCGGAAGTCAATGCGGCCGGGGACAATGAAGGCGGATTTCTCGACCCGCTGCGGGAAGTGATCGCGACCGGGATGACACCGGCGGATCAGCTGCTCGCACGCTATCGGGGCGAATGGGCCGGCGACTTTTCACGGGTCTATGCGGAGATGAGTTTCTGATGGCCGAACGCCGCACCCTCTATCCCGCGATCGAACCCTACAAAAGCGGCCGCCTCGATGTCGGCGATGGGCACGAACTTTACTGGGAACGCTGCGGCACACCCGGGGCGAAGCCGGCCGTCTTTCTGCATGGCGGGCCCGGCGCCGGGTGCGGCCCCGCCCACCGGCGCCAGTTCAATCCCGCGAAATACGATGTCTTGCTGTTCGATCAGCGTGGCTGCGGCCGGTCGACGCCGCACGCCAGTCTGGAAGCGAACACGACCTGGCATCTCGTGGCGGACATCGAGCGCTTGCGGACAATGATCGGCGTCGAGAAGTGGCTCGTGTTCGGCGGAAGCTGGGGTTCGACCCTGTCGCTGGCCTATGCGCAAACCCATCCAGATCGCGTCACCGAAC
The DNA here is from genome assembly GCA_039925325.1 of Sphingomicrobium sp. Classification (GTDB taxonomy): domain Bacteria; phylum Pseudomonadota; class Alphaproteobacteria; order Sphingomonadales; family Sphingomonadaceae; genus Sphingomicrobium. Next base: position 3,727 of record JBDSZD010000027.1, on the reverse strand, counting down.
TCATTCTCCGCGGGATATTCCTGTTCGATCAGTACGAACTCGACTGGCTGTACAAGGACGGCGGCGCGGCCGCGCTCTATCCCGACAAATGGGAGGAGTTTCTGGAGCCCATCCCGGTGGATCTAAGGTATGATCTGGTCGCGGCTTATCGGGAGCTGTTGACCGGCGAGGATAGCGACCTTCAGCTGCGCGCGGCCAAAGCCTGGAGCAAGTGGGAGGCGGAGACGGTGACCATGCTCCCCCATCCGGAGGTGGTGGAGGATTTTTCGAAGCCGGAGAAAGCAATCGCGATCGCGCGCATCGAGAATCATTATATGATCAACAAGGGCTGGCTTGAGGAAGGCCAATTGTTGCGCGGCGCCGGCAAGCTGCACGGTATTCCGGGCGTGATCGTGCAGGGCCGCCACGATTGCTGCACGCCGCCAAAGGCCGCCTGGGCGCTGCACAAGGCATGGCCCGAAGCGCATCTCAATATCGTGCCCGACGGCGGACATCTGTTCAGCGAACCCGGGGTGCTCGACGGCCTCGTCCGTGCAACCGACCGCTTTGCGGAACAGACGCCTAGGGCGTAAACACCAGGCGCTGAGTGAGACGCGGCTGGGTGAAGCGGTCGTCGCCCTTGATCCAGTCCCCTTCGATCTCTCCCGAATGGGGGATAAAGCCGGGATAGATTGCCAGTCGGTTATACTTGCCTTCGATGCGCCCCAAGAAATGCCAGTCCTTGTCGAGCGGCCCGACATATCCCAACTGCGGAGCCGACTGGCTCGCCCCTTTTCGTCGAAAGAACATCGTCCCGCCGCGTTCGGCCTCGTTCAAATAGATGAGGCCAAACACCGGTACGTTGTCGATGTGCGGCTCTCTTTGAAGGTCGCGCAGCTGGTCGGGATGGACATCGACGATCGCAAAATCGGTGTGGAGCTTGTCGAACGATCCGATCGCGCGATCACCGATCTGGATCGGTGGGACCCTCGGCAAATAGGCGCTGTTGACCAAATGAAGCATCTTGCGGACCAATTCCGCTATCCCAAAGTCCGATTGATCGTACTCGGCGATCCGCCCCGGGTAAGGGTACGGGGGCACGACATAGTCGAGTTCCAGCGCGCGGCGGCGGACTGCCGCCGGATCGTGGTAAATGCCATCGATGGTCAGGACTGGAACACTTCCGCCCAACATCTGGAAATCGACGTCGACCTGACTTCGAATTGAAAACAGGCCGTCAGCGGCCGCCGCACGGGTCTGTTTCATCGCCGCGCTCTAGCAAGGTCGCGCGAGCTTCGAAAGCTGGCGATCCGGCCGGTCGCGAGATCCATCGTTATCGAGGTTCGCCCAAGGACATCGAGCGAGGCCGGCATCAAGTTCCTGTTTTCCGTGGAGAATAGCCCGCGCAAACTATTGGCCTTTTCATATGAGTCCCGTAATAAGCGCCGATGAACATGAGTTGGGGGCTTCTTCACGCCGGGCTGCAATCGGTCCTCGACACCGCACTCGACGCGGTCGTGGTGATGGACGTCGATGGGCGAATCACAGGCTGGAACGATCATGCCGCTGACGCCTTCGGGTGGACCGCGGCGGACGCCCTCGGTCAGCGCCTCAGCGACCTGATTATCCCGCCGCAATATCGCGCAGGGCATGAAGCGGGCCTCACCCATTATCTCGCCACGGGCGAAGGGCCAGTGCTCAACCGGCGTATCGAAGTCACCGCCATGCGCCGCGACGGAGTGGAGTTCCCGGTCGAGTTGTCGGTGACCGCCAGCGACCAGTTCGGCGACCTTTTGTTCGTCGGCTTCCTGCGCGACATCAGCGAGCGCCAGGCCCAGTCGGACCGGCAGCGACGGCTGCTCCAGGAATCGGACCATCGGGTCAAGAACATGCTGACCATCGTCGCCGCAATCGCACAGCAGACCGCGCGTAATTCGGCCGACCTGCCAAGCTTTGAAAAGGCGTTCTCGGCCCGCCTCGGATCGCTTGCAAAGGCGCATCAATTGCTGGTCGGGTCGACCGCCGGGGATGTCGCCTTGTCGGTCCTTTCCGAGCAGGTGCTGGGCGCCGACGTCCGTGCCGGCCGCGCGCGTTTCGGTGGCCCGGAATTGCTCCTGGTCCCGACGCAGGTGCTCGGTCTGTCGATGATCCTGCACGAGCTTTACACCAACGCAGTCAAATATGGCGCCTTGTGCACCGAAGCGGGCGAGGTCACTCTCGAGTGGAGCGAACACGGCGGGATGATCGATTTGGTCTGGCGCGAAATCGGGCCACCCTGCGAGCGCGATGCCCATGGCACCGGCTTCGGCGAACGCATGATTGCAATGAGCGCGAAGTCCGACCTCGAAGGAACGATCGATCGCGAATGGCACCCGGACGGGTTGATCGCTACTTTGCGCTTTCCGGTTGCGTCCTAGAGGTCAGGCAGCGCCTGGTCTGATTTCCCCCAGCCCGCCAGTAGCTTCGACGATCCACGCTCCAGCAATTCGTCGACATCTTTTATGGTAAAGTGGTTCCCGCCCTTGAACCGATCGAGTTCCTCCCACGCTATCGGCGCCGCAACCGGAGCGCCTTCGCGGGCACGGGCGGAAAAAGGCAGCACCGCCGTCGCGCCGCGCTGGTTGCGAAGCCAGTCGAGGAAGATGCGGCCCTTGCGTTCGACCTTGCGGATGTTGGCGGTGAACATCTCCGGCTCGGCTTGGGCGATAGCGCGCGTAAAGCGTTCGGCGAAGCTTTTGACCGTCGGCCAATCCCGACTGGCGTCGAGCGGAACGACGACATGGATGCCCTTGCCGCCCGACAGCAGCGGAAAGGTGGTCAGCCCGAGGTCTCCGAGCAAAGCACGCAGGCGCAGCGCCGCTTCCTTCACCTTGGCGAAATCCAGCCCAACGTCGGGATCGAGATCGAACACCAGGCGGTCGGGATGCTCGACCTTGTCGATCCGACTTCCCCAACCGTGGAATTCGATCGTCCCCATCTGCACGCAGGCGAGCAACCCGCGCACGTCGTCGAAATAAAGATAGTCCTGAACCTCGCCCTTCTTCTCGGTGATGGGGATGTGCTTGACGTGGTCGCCCATCGATCCGGTGTCGTGTTTCTGGAAGAAGCAATGCTTGCCGCGTCCCTGTGGACAGCGGATCAGGGTGACCGGACGACGCGCCGTATCGACCATCATCAGCGCCTCGATCTGCGCGTAATAATCGGCGAGCGCACCCTTGGTGAGATTGCCCTCGGGATAAATTACGCGATCGGGGTTGGTGATCTTTACGCCGAAGCTTTCGGCGGTCGCGCGCGCTGCCTTCCTTTCGGATGATTTGAGCGCCATCGGCGTTTCGCGAACCACTTGCTCCACGGACTTGTCGTCGCGCAGCGCGATGAAGCTGGGGTGACGAAGGACGCCATCGGTGGTGAATTCCGTGTAGGCGATTTCCGCGACCAGCTTCGGCTTGATCCAGTGCGCGCCCTTGCGGTCGGCGCGCGGCACCTCAAGCGGAGACTTGTCGACGCTGAGCGGCTCCATCGTCGCCGTCAGATCTTCGATCATCTTCGTGTTGAAGCCGGTGCCGACCTTGCCGGCATAGGTCAGGGTGTCCCCCGCGCTCACCGCCAGCAGCAGCGAGCGGAATCCGCGTCTCTTGTCGCTTTCCGACCAGCCGACGATGACGAATTCAGAGCGCTGAATGCATTTGACCTTGAGCCAGCTGCGCGTGCGGGTTCCGCGATAGGGTGCGCTGGCTTTCTTGGAGAT